>MZXQ01000314.1:1913-5994 GCA_002926195.1 Candidatus Methanomarinus sp. HR1
GTAACAGTCTCATACTCAGGAGGGAAGGATAGTCTTGCGACCTTACTGCTGGTTATGGACTGTATTGAGCAATTCGATATGCTGTTCGTAGATACAGGATTGGAATTTCCTGAGACACTTGCTAACATTGATCAAGTCGCGAAAAAGTACGATATCCCTCTCAAAAGATCAAATGCAGGAGATGAGTTCTGGGAGTCAATTGAAACACTTGGCCCTCCTACTGTGGAAAGACGGTGGTGTTCAAAGATATGTAAAATGGAACCGATTTCAAGACTGATAAATGAGCATTTTCCAGATGGTTGTTTAACCTTTATCGGACAGCGTAAATACGAGAGTGAAGGACGTGCAAAGTCAGATAGTATCTGGAAGAACCCATGGATAAAAAACCAGATAGCAGCTTCGCCTATACAGAATTGGACAGCTTTGCATGTCTGGCTTTACCTGTTTGACAAGAAAGCACTGTATAATCCTTTATATGAACAAGGGTTTGACCGCATAGGCTGCTGGTTATGTCCATCAAGCAGTATGTCAGACCTGTTAAGGATCAAACATACCCATCTACACATGTGGAACAGGTTTGAACAAAAACTCAAGGCCTATGCAGAAAAAAATGGGTACGGTGATGAATGGATAGACTACGGGTTGTGGCGGTGGCAGAATCCACCAAAGGTACTCAAGGAGTTAGGAAATGATAGTAAAAAGTATAATTAAAAATCTATCATAGCAGTAACCGCTTCATCTTTTTGGATTCCAGGTATACCATTTGTGTCATATATTTCACATTAAGATCTGGTATTGATATTGAACAAAATTCGAGCATAACCCAATCATTTTCTAAAGAGTTCCTCATATGATCTGTCGATCAAATCGTCCACATCGATACCATATTCCCGTGCTAACAGTATCCCCAGTACTTCGATTGTAAACAGATTCCCGGTCTCATTTTTCTTCTGGTTGATACGGGCAATAATACTTTGTTTATCATCCCTGGTATTTACCATAATGCGTTCAATGATTTGGTCAAATACATTTATTTCTTCAAATGAATCTGTGCCTGGTACAAAACCAATAGGGATTTCCACATCTTCAATATTAAATTGCGCTTTTAGCATGTCCGTTTCCCTGGATAAAATACCCTTCTCTACGGCCGTTCTCACAAAAGCCCTGGCTGTGGCAGGTTTGAACCAGTTAAGGTCAATAGAAAGAGCCATAATAAATTCATTCTCCTTCATAGAATCTACACCTTTTCGTTTAAAAGGCATAGCTGCTGTAAATAGTATTTCGCTCATGATATCATTGTATTTGTCATTTTAATTAAAAAATACCTTCACCGGTAATTTCCAGTTCCTTTTTTTGTCCTTCTTCTCTTGATCGGTGTTTGATCAAAGTAGCCATACGTTTATTCACACCAGTCCATTCCATCATAATAATCGTCTTAGAGATATGTTCGATAAGGTTACCGCCGAGTGGAACGAAATCTCCTGATTCAGTGTCAGTATATACTTGATTGGTGATAACTATCACCATATTATATTTCCTTGCCAGTCTGTACAATCCTGCCAATTGTTCCACAAGCTGGCGTCTGATATTGGTATTATTATTATCATTGGCCCCCAGTCCGAACCTGTAGAAAAGAATGATCGAGTCCACAATAATTAGCTCTATTCCGGTGGAAACTATTTTTTCAATGTCCATTATAGCAGAATATTGCTGCCGGAAATCCTTTGGTTCATAAATAATCAACTCACTCGCAAGTTGTTTTGCATCATTGCCTGCGATCTGGCTAAACCGTTCTGCAGAGAAACCTTCCGTATCTATCAAGACTGCCTTTTTACCACCTCTGATACACTGTACAATTAATTGAGTGCAGATATTGGTCTTCCCGGTACCCGAAGCACCATATATCTGGGAAATGATCCCATATTCAAATCCTCCACCCAGTAAATTGTCAATATTAAGGCTTCCTGAAGGCATACGCATATCTTGAGCGTTCTGATTATTATTATTGCTATTTTCTGTCAGATTACATACCTCATTTTTTTCATAGATCTTTCATTGCCATAATAGATATGTCATCCTGACATAATAATTCAGATGGTATTTCATCTTTAGGTTGACTGGTCAGTATCCATGTGCGATTGGCATTAAATGCCTCCATGCACATTTTTATATACAGTATATCATTAATTGTTATAGTATCCGAATAGTTTAGAAGTATCCGGTCATTTTCCATAATTGCTATCGCATCAAAATCATATGTTAATCCTGCAATATCAACAAGCTGGATATCACGATATATATAGTAATCCTTCAATTTTGCCAGTGCCAGTTCCATTAATTCATCCGGTGATTCTCCCAAAATGATCCCTGTAGAAGGTTTGGTCTTCGAAGAGACAGTTTTGTCACCATTTTCTTTTTTTTTTAAGTTAAATATCTCAGTAAAAAAAGTATCAGGTTCAAGTCTGACATAGGTCTCATCTGCAATTAAATAAACTGATAGTATATCAGCAGTATTGTCAGGAGTAATATTGCAATCCTTAAGTATGATCTCTTTTATTCTAGCCGTATAATCATCAATAAAATCTTTGATCTCATGTATTGGCACCCTGATAGCCAGTCTGCTGTGTGGCCCCCTGTAATAGAGCCTATATCCAAAGTCCCGGTCAAGTTCATTTTTTATTCTATTAATAATCACCTGTGATTTTGATTTATCTCCCAGCAGAACTGTAACGAAATTGCTATCAACCTCTATTGTTTTTTTATTACCTACTAACATCAGTGAATTAAGATAACAGATGTCCTCAATATCAAGATCATTAAGGAGTTCTTTTAGATCTTTAATGACATCAGGATACTGTTCTTTGGTATTTAATACCAATATCCATTCATCACCTACTTTGATCGTACGTGACTGCCCTACTTCACTTACTATATCCAGTAGAGACCGGTGAGAATTGATTTTCAGATCAAAAACCATAAGTGGAACTCGTATTCTTAGTATATAAAGTATTACCTTATGTAGTTAAGAATATCCAATTAAAGGGAGGAAATTTTTTGTATAGTATATCAAGTATAACTTGATATACTCAAGAAAATCCGACCGAAGGGAGGATTTTGTTCTTCATGTTCCGACATCTTTATTACTAATTGAATTATACTCATTCTAAGTGATATTATTATTGCTTAGGGTGTGGAAATTTGAAAATAGACCCCAGATGTGCTTACTGTTTACTTTCAACAGTATATTACGAAGCGTGTTTAAGTACTGACAATCCAGAGGTCATAGGCAAGGTGGTAGTTGCAGGGCTGGATGCCCTGCATAATTCTTTTAAGCCAGGTACCGGCAGAAGTACGGCTAGAATGGCAACTATACTCCATCGCAGTGCCCTGAAGATACTGGATGACCCGGATCCTTATAAGAAAAAAAAAATAAGAAGCCGGCAAGTTATCAAAAAATTGATGCCGCAGGCGAGATTACTGGTAGATAATGGCGTTCAAATTGATAGATTCCGCCATGCTATTACAGCTGCTGTAATTGGCAATACACTGGATTTCGGAGTGGATGGATTCGATGTTAATGAGGAAGGTTTTGAGCAGGAATTTAACCGACTGTTCCATATGGGTCTTACGGTGGATGACTCTGATAAGATGATCCCGCTTCTTGGTGATGTGGTATACTTGGCTGATAATAGCGGAGAAATCCTGTTAGATACTCTGGTAATAGAAGAGATAAAAAGACTGGGAGGTAAGGTTACACTGGTAGTTCGCGGTGCACCTATTCTCAATGACGCTACTATGGAAGATGTTGAGATACACGACCTGGATAAGATGGTAGATACTGTATTGACTACCGGATCCAATGCAATTGGTGTTTGTCTTGATGAAGCTCCACGGGAACTTCAAGATGCACTCAATAGAGCTACTTTGATCATTAGTAAAGGCATGGCAAACTATGAAACTATGTCTGAATATGATTATAAACCTATAGCCTATATGCTTAGAACTAAATGTCAGGCAGTAGCAGATGACCTTGGGTTGGATGTAAATATATTAATTGCGAAACTTATAGAATGAACCGGAT
>MZXQ01000314.1:6008-13411 GCA_002926195.1 Candidatus Methanomarinus sp. HR1
AATTATATAATTATAAATATATCAATATTGGGAGTGCTGATATGACAACTGTCAATTATATTATTGATAATAAAGTTGTAAATAAATTAACAACAGAACGTAAATGGCTTGATTCTTACATACCCACTATAACAAAATACATTGAAAAAGAGGGAGTTAATATTGTTTTTGATGTGGATTCGGATTTTGATCTTATCCATATCCATGTCCCCTTAACAAAGGCATATTTCTTATCAAGGAAAAATAACAATGGTAATCATAAACCGGTTATTTTTCACGGTCACATGACTGAAGATACTTTTCCGATAGGCAGTCAGCTGAGATTTATTATCCGGAAATGGATTAAAAAAATAGCCAGGAAATCTGATCTGATCCTGTGTCCGTCACTTTCGGCAGAACGATACTTTAAAGAACATTTCCCTGAAAAAAATATAAAACAGTTGAACTATGGAATTAATCTTGATAATTATGCCTATTCCCATGAAGATGGAATTACTTTCAGGCAGCGATACAGGATAGGAACAAACGAAACAGTAGTCTGCTGTGTAGGTGGTATGACATATCGTAAAGGTATTGATGAGTTCTATGAAATAGCACGCCGGTTTCCTGATATCCGTTTCGTGTGGATCGGAGGTTTGTTCTTCAGGAACCAGCATATTTATAAAATCTATAACAAAATTGACAGGAATAGTATTAATGTACACGATTTGCCGGACAATGTAATATCAACTGGCTATACACCTCATATTACTGCTGCTCTGTCTGCGAGTGATATATTTTTCTTTCCTTCGAGACAAGAGACCCAGGGTCTTGCACTTGTTGAAGCTGCAGCTAATAACCGTGCTATTGTTACAAGAGACCTCCCTGTATTCAAGGAATGGCTGACACACGGACACGACTGCCTGATGGGAGCATGCCTTGATGATTTTGCTGAACATATACAAACTATTGAAGAAGATAAGGCTCTTGCTATCAGATTAGGGGGAGAAGCTGGAAGATCAGCTAAAAAATATCATGATGTTAATAGGACAGCAGAATCACTTGCCAGGATATATAAAGAATTATCAGGATGATTAGAGCAGTGGGAAGCTAATATTATATAGAATATTACTTTCGCGGTGCTTACCTTAAATTTATATTTGTAGAGATCGTGAATACTATTGTAATTACTGTGCACCAATAGAATATAACCAGTGCACTGGAGGACTAAAATATGACAGAAAAGATCACATTACTTGAAGACCTGCCAGGAGTGGGTCCGGCAACAGCAGAGAAATTAAAAGAAGCAGGATTTAATTCAATTGAGGCTGTTGCAGTAGCCTCACCCGCCGATCTGGTAGTTACTGCGGAAATTGGGGAATCCACTGCAGCAAAGATTATAGTTGCTGCACGCAGTGCAGCAGATGTTGGCGGTTTTGAAACTGGAGATAAAGTACTTGAACGCCGGAAAATGGTAGGAAAACTAACCACAGGATGCAGTGCACTGGATGAATTGCTGGGCAACGGGATTGAAACCCAATCGATCACCGAATTCTATGGAGAATTTGGTTCAGGTAAGACCCAGATCACTCATCAGCTATCAGTGAATGTTCAACTTCCTGTTGAACAAGGAGGTCTTAATGGCTCTGTAATAATGATAGATACTGAAAATACCTTCAGACCCGAACGCATTGCTCAGATGTTAGGGAGTGCATCAGCCCGCACAGATCAGGAATATGACCCTGAAGAAATTCTACATAATATCCATGTTGCCAGGGCATATAACTCCAACCACCAGATACTTCTGGCTGAATCTGCTTCGCAGTTAGCAGAAGAGTTAAAAGATTCCGAGACACCGGTACGTCTACTTATCGTGGATTCATTGACCGCCCATTTCAGAGCTGAATATGTCGGACGTGGTACACTTGCCGATAGACAGCAGAAATTAAATAAGCATATGCATGATCTCTTGAAATTCGCTGATCTGTATAATGCAGCTATTGTTGTTACCAACCAGGTAATGTCTAAACCTGATGCCTTCTTCGGTGACCCTACCAAACCCATTGGTGGTCATATTGTAGGACATACAGCTACTTACAGATTATACCTGCGTAAATCCAAAGGCGATAAACGCATAGCGAGACTGGTAGATTCACCCTGTTTACCTGAAGGTGAGGCCGTATTCTCCGTAACAATGGAAGGATTAACTGATTAATTAGCTAGCCATGGATGCTTTTTTATCCACTACTATATAGTCTTTAATTGCTCTGACTGCATCAAATGATATTAAAACAAAATCATCATCAACTTTAAATTTTTCTTTATCAAGCCCCATATCGGGCTTGATAACCAGATCTATGATATTCCCGGTATTAACATCTATTACCAGGTTACTGAGTATTCCTATTGTCATTCCATCTGAACTCATTACTTGTTTATTTCTGAGGTTCTTTGCAAATATCTGCATCATATCATCTCTATTAATTTTTATCTGTAACCTATATAAGACTTCTGTTCTTTGGATGCACCGCCCTTGAACTGAGCTTCCATCCGTTGATAATATTCCTGTATGTATTCATCTAATACAGGTCTTATCTTCTTTCGTGCAGCCTCGAAATGCCGCATCTCGACAATTTCAGTATTAAATTCTTCTCTCATAGCTATCATTACAGCCTCACGACAAATAGCCTCAAGGTCTGCGCCTACATATCCTTTGGTATTATGGGCGATCTCGTTAATTATAACATCTTCCGATACAGGTATGTTTTTTGTATGTATCTTTAATATCTCTTCACGGCCGGTTTCAGAAGGCGGACCTATAAATACGGCCCTATCAAACCGACCTGAACGTATTAAAGCCGGATCGATCATATCAGGTCTGTTGGTAGCTGCCACTACTACTACACTTTTTAATATCTCCAGTCCATCTATTTCTACTAAAAGCTGATTAACTATTCGTTCCATTGCTTTACTACCAGTATCTACTGTTCTGATAGGAGCAAGGGCATCCAGCTCATCAAAAAAAATGATACATGGAGCTACTTGTCTGGCTTTTTTAAATATTTCACGGATGGCCTTTTCACTCTCACCCATCCATCGTGATATTAGTTGAGGACCCCGAATACTGATAAAATTAGCGTTTGTTTGAGTAGCAATTGCTTGTACTATCAGTGTCTTTCCTGTACCCGGAGGCCCGTAAAGCAGTATTCCTTTAGACGGTTTAATCCCCATCTTATTAAACTTTTCCGGGTGACTGAGAGGCCATTTTATAGATTCCAGGATTTCCTGTTTACTCTTTTTCAGTCCTCCTACTTCATCCCATGTAACAGTTGGTATCTCGACCATGACCTCACGCATAGCTGAGGGCTCAGCTTCCATTTGAGCATGGTCAAAATCGTTTACAGTAATTGTGATATTATTTAGTACTTCCTGGGATATATCCTGATCAAGATTCAACCGGGGGATGTGGCGTCGTAGGGCTTTCATAGCCGATTCTTTGGATAATGCTGCCAGATCAGCACCTACAAACCCATGGGTATTATCAGCAATTTTTTCAAGATCAACATCTTCTGCCAGAGGCATACCCCTGGTATGGATCTGTAATATCTCAACACGTTCATCCCTGTTCGGAACAGTTATTTCTATCTCCCTGTCAAACCTGCCAGGTCTGCGCAGTGCAGGGTCTATGGCATTGACCCTGTTGGTTGCACCGATTATCACTACCTGACCACGTTCATCAACACCATCCATCAAGGTAAGAAGCTGGGCAACTACCCTGCGTTCTACTTCCCCGATAGATTCTTCTCTTTTACTGGCTATTGCATCCAGTTCATCAATAAATATTATACTTGGTACATTCTTTGTTGCTTCTTCAAAGATATCCCTCAACCTCTGTTCACTCTCACCATGGTATTTGCTCATGATCTCAGGTCCGGCTATTGAGAAGAATTTTGCACCGCTCTCATTTGCAACAGCTTTAGCTATCATGGTCTTACCAGTACCAGGCGGGCCGTACATTAGTAAACCCTGTGGTGGTTTGATGCCAAGTTTATTAAAGATTTCCGGATGTTTAAGAGGTAGTTCAATCATTTCACGGAGGCTCTGGATCTGCTCATCGAGTCCTCCCAGATCCTCATATGTTATGCCTGTGCCTGCTAATGAATCATATCCAGTGGCAGGCTTGTCTTGCAATTCAACTACAGTCCCGTCCTTAATTATTACAACATCTTTGGGTTCCACTTCCACAGCTATTAATGAAATAGGTTGGTCAGTATTCATATGGCCAAAATTCGGATGTGCCATAGTACTCATGACCGATATCACATCTCCTTCAACTAATGCCCGTTTCAGCATCTGGCGTTTGACAAGGTTATTTGCATCATCATCAAACTTGATAAGCTGTCCTTCGATCGGTGCAAAAATTACCTTTATTGCGTCTTTAGGATCTGCCCTTGCAATCACCAGACCGTCTCCCAGGGCTACACCGGCATTTTGTCGTGTAAACCCATCGACCCTGATAAGACCCTTATCCCAGTCCGGTCGTTCTGCTCTCCAGACTTTTGCAGGCGTTTTTTTCTTACCTTCCATAATGATCACATCACCTACTGAGATCTGAAGTTGTTGAATGGTAGTGGGATCAAGTCTGGTAATGCCTTTTCCTGAATCAGCAGGGTAAGCCTTTGTTACTGTTAATTTAATAGGGTCCAATATGTTCCGTCCTGTGATTTGAAATAAATTATTTGAATATGTTAGCTATACTTATATATATTTTTTTCTAGTATATCAAGTATAGCTTTATCGAAAATGCTCACTCCGTTCACATTTTCTAATCTTCGGCTCTTTCGAGAGTCTCACATGAAGATTCTACGAATCTTTTAGTTTTCAGCTTCTTCGAAGCTTCAATCAATAAAATCCGACCGAAGGGAGGATTTTGTTTATAAATGATGCTTTTAATAGTATATCAAATATCTTAATGTACTTTCAATGGTTCTGGTTTTTTCAGCAATCAAAGCTAATAATATCCCCGGTTTTTATTCCATATTTTTTTATTGTATTCTGTTTCATTTCAATGAAATATTTTACCNNATGTCAAGAAATATAACATCAATAGAAAAGCGCATAAACAGCATGTGTACACCAACTACTTCCGGTTCTTTGAACATAAATAACAAAGCATAATCCTCCGGAATATTCTTGCGAAACATCAACCCCAATGTTTTACTCCGAAAATTCTTGGCAATATCGACCTTACTGGCAATACGGATACCATTATGTTTTAATATCATTATAGTTTAGTACAAAGGGATAAAATATATTAAGTTAATGAACCAACTCTTAAACCTGGAGGAAAAAATTAAAACATGAGCTCAGAAATGTGTACGGTATGCGGCTTACCTAAAGAATTGTGTATTTGTGAAGAAGTAGCAAAAGAGCAGCAAAGAATCCTTGTGAAAATTAACCGACGAAGATATGGAAAAGAAGTTACAGTAATCGAGGGGCTTGATCCGCATGAGATCGACCTGCATGAACTTACTACACACTTAAAATCCAAATTTGCCTGTGGTGGAACGGTAAAAGAAAATAATATCGAATTACAGGGAAACCATAAGAACAGGATGAAGGATGTACTGGTTAAGAGAGGTTTTTCTCCTGAACAGATCAAAGTTTAAGCTTTTTTTAATAGAATAACAGGTAGATATAATCCATTCAAATTTACTATTCCTCATAGCATAATAAATTTAAGGTGTACCAAAAAATGATTCGGATATATATGGATCACGGCGCAACAACCAGGCCTGACCCTGAAGTTATAAGTGCTATGCTGCCCTATTTCAATGACTTATTTGGAAATGCATCAAGCCTTCATACTTTCGGGCGTGAAGCGAAAGATGCACTAAACAGGTCTCATGAAAAGGTTGCACGATTATTGGGAGCCGGCCCAGAGGAGATTATATTCACCTCAGGCGGGACTGAGTCAGACAATCTGGCAATTAAAGGTATAGCATATCTTAAAAAGAATAAAGGCAAACATATTATTGCTTCTGTAATCGAACATCCTGCAGTGCTTAATACTTGCATGTATCTGGAAGAAGCAGGATACAGGGTTACCTATATTCCTGTGGATGAAATGGGACTGGTGAATCCTGGTGATGTGGAAGCTGCTATTACTGATGATACTATACTGATATCTATTATGCATGCTAATAATGAAATAGGGACTATCCAGCCTATAAGTGAGATAAGCAGGATTGCCCATGAGCGGGATGTCCTGGTTCATACTGATGCAGTACAGTCAATAGGCAAAATATCTACAACCATTGCAGAGCTGGGTGTGGATCTGCTCTCAATATCAGCACATAAGATCCACGGGCCAAAAGGAGTGGGTGCATTATATGTCAATAAAGGAATCAAACTGGAAAGCCTGGTGCACGGCGGCGGACATGAGATGGGTAAACGTTCAGGTACTGAGAATATACCAGGGATCGTAGGTCTGGCAAAAGCTATTGAACTTAGTGAACAAAGACTGGATAAAGACGCAAGGTACTTAACTGGTTTAAGGGATACTATGATCAGTAAGATAACAAATGGTATTTCTAATTGTTACCTGAGTGGTCATCCGACCAAGCGGTTGCCAAATAATGTGAATATGAGGTTCAGTTTCGTAGAAGGGGAATCTATAATGCTGATGCTTGATACAAAAGGTGTTGCCGTATCAACAGGTTCTGCTTGCTCGTCAGGGTCACTTGAACCATCCCATGTATTGACAGCCTTAAATATCCCTCCTGTGGAAATTCACGGCAATCTCAGGATAACTCTTGGGAGGGAAAATACTATGGAAGAAGTGGACTATGTGGTTGAGAACCTGGTAGAGATCGTGGATAAACTCAGAGCAATATCTCCTCTGGCTTAGGAAAATAACTATCAGGTGTAGTTTACGGATTGAATAAAAACATGTACAGCGATAAAGTAATGGATCATTTCACAAATCCGAGAAATGTGGGTGAGATCAAAGATGCTGATGGTAAAGGGAGTGTAGGAAACCCTGTATGCGGTGATACGACGGATATATATATCAAAGTAGAAAAAGGGAAAATTTCGGATATTAAATTCAAGACTTTCGGCTGCGGTGCGGCCATTGCCACCAGCAGTATGATCACTGAAATGGCAATTGGGAAAACCCTTAAAGAGGCACTCGAGATCACAAGAGATAGTGTGGCTGATGAACTGGACGGTCTGCCTTCCCAAAAATTACATTGTTCTAATCTGGCTGCGGATGGATTACGGGCTGCGATTGAGGATTATCTTGCTAAGCAGAAAGAACAAAATCCTCGCTAACGCTCGGATTTTGTTCTCATATATAATGCTCATGAGCGAATAACCAATTTTTTTTCAAATTTCTTATGGTATGGTATTGAACACGTACA
>MZXQ01000313.1 GCA_002926195.1 Candidatus Methanomarinus sp. HR1
TCAAAAGATTAAATCCATATCCACATCAACAGAATCCAGTGACACCTCAGGTTCAATATAAAACAAACTATAATCCTCTTTTAATCTCTCAACCCCTCCGGCAGTGATATTCAATAAAATACAATCATCCTTACCAACACTCCCTTCATCAACAGCATCAATCAAACAAGCCGCAGTAACAGCAGCCGGTGCAGTAATATCTATACCTTCGGCATCTTCGAATATTTTCTTACATGCCTGGGCTTTCTCATTGGTAATACCATATACCTGCCCGTTAGTTTCACAAAGAGCATCATATATACCGCCTGCAAATGAATAAGGAGGCTGCCTGTTTGATAGCACATCAGTATACATCTGCTTGATCTGCTCTTTAGCATCAGGCATATCTATTTCTTCAATAATTTCGCGCCTGTTGTGCTGCCATGCACTCATTATAGGTGCAAAAGGCAGGTTCTGTGCCATATGCAATTTGGGCAGTTTATCACCGAAGCGTCCGTCTGCTATAAGCCGTAGTGATGCTTCCCATGCTGCAATGGCCCCGGTCCCGCTGCCTACGGATTGGAAATAATGATCAGGTATCCTGCCAATTGTGACAGCAGCATCCAGCATTACAGTACCCATTCCATCCCTGCGTGCTACGTTTCTGGCTCCTCCTTCAGGTCTCATTCCGACCTCGTTCGCTACCCTGGCTGCCAGGTTAATAGCATCAGTGTAGTCACCCTCCAGGCTGATAAAATGAATCTTATCCGAAGGTTGCTCAGGCAGCCACATCTTGTCTAACCCTCTTTTAGACACAATAATATATACATCAATATCATAGTCCTTTGATACATGGGCAAAAGCACGCGCTGTATTGCCTGCTGAGGCCAGCACAAGTTTATTATGGCCCATATCACACATACGCTGTAAAGTGGGGTGGGCTTCCAATTCTTTAAAACTGCAGGTTAATATCTTTGCATCCCTTTGTGGCCAGTATCCATTAAAACCTATATACAGGTTGGAAAGACCCAGTTCATTTGCCAGACCAGTACTCTTATAGGTTATAGGTCCTGCCTGCGTGGTCAGCGGACTGTCAACAGGCAGCCAGTCCAGGAATTTGCCCATGCCCTTATACTGCTGCAGGTATAACTGGCGGGTGTTGTAATGTGTACGAAGCAGGCCGTTGTCATGTGAGCATGTCAAAGCATCGGGTGGGTACCGGGAACCGCACTCAACGCATGTTAATGTATATTTTAATTGATCATTTCCTTTTTGTGATGGGGAAGGGGTAATAGTGTTCATTGGATACTTACAATCAGGTGAAAATATTTATTACTTTCCAATCTTTGCGTCTTTGATTATTAGAAATCAGAACAAAATATGCAAGATATACTAGAACAAAATCCTCGCTAACGCTCGGATTTTCTTGACTGAAGCTTCGAAGAAGCTGAAGACTAAAAGATTCGTAGAATCTTCGCTTGAAGCTTCGAAGAAGCT
>MZXQ01000111.1:0-3480 GCA_002926195.1 Candidatus Methanomarinus sp. HR1
AAAAAGGATCTGGTATTTCATGAGATAGTCAAAACATTATCATATTACTGAAAAAATGCTTTCGAACTCTATAAAGAGGTACTAATTATCCTTAGATTTGAAGTGGATACCAAAAATATATATTTTACTAATCCAATTATTATTCTAAGTAATTCTATGAGGGGTTTTGTATGATACTAAAGACTATTCTAATTATATTGTTAATCATTGCTATATCAATCTTTTTTTCAGGCTGCTTTAAAGCACCGGATACTGATGGGGACGGACACCGCGATCCTGTAGACGATTTTCCAACAGATCCGAACGACTGGAATGATTCTGATAAAGACGGAATAGGCGATAATGCCGAGATAAATATTGGAACTGATCCGCATAACTCTGATTCCGATGGTGATAATTATTCGGACGGGATTGACCTGGATCCCTTAAATGTCACAATAGGTATTGATAATGATGGAGACAGCTATCACGACGCAGTTGATGCCTTCCCTGAAGATGCAGATGAATGGGCTGATACTGACGGTGATGGTTATGGCGATAACTCTGATAAATATCCGGCAGATCCATTATACCATACTTCAGTACTTAAAACATTATCCAATTTCTCTTATGAGGAGATAGACCGTGTCACAATATATGAAAATGGGTCATCTGGCACTGAATATACCATCTCGGTTACTAACAATGATATTTTTAGCGGTAATTTCACAACAACAGTCAATACTTGTAATTGTGTTAATTGGACTAAAGAAGAATGCATACCAGATACGTATTTGAACATATCAACAATAGCCTATGTGGAATCAAATGAAACAGAAATGGTAAAGGTCAGGGTTTTTTCAGATCATATAAACCAAAGACGCACATTTATTTACTGGATAAATGTAACTTCTTCTNNATTATCATGTCATATGCTTCTTTTTCACTGGTTCCACCACATTTATTTACCAGATTGCCATATGACTTTATCCTGTCTAAATATGTTTCATCTTTAAACACTTTATATCGCGACGCAATCACTAATGCTTCTATCACTGCATTGAACCCACGGTTCACAGATTTAAGTTCTTGATTGATAATATTGCCTGCGATCATGCTAAGTTGTGCTGTTATCGCGGTGCTGCCGGATGTATAATCAGCCTTAAAAAGAACCCAGGCAGAAGATTGGGCAAGTACGGGAAAAGCTATTCCAGTATCTGTCCGGATCATTGTAAACATCTCAGTATCAAGGTCTCCTAACGCGCAGCGTACAAATAATATAGGGTCACCTACTATGTTGGCAGCAAGAAGACCGGTATCTGTGACGTTGGTACTGGTATGTGACCCGCTAAATACTTTAATTTTGAAAATCTCTTTGTCGTTAATAATCCCCACAGGCGCAGCATTCGGTTTGCCGTCTAAGGATCGTGTAGTAACAATAACCTCGTTAATACCTTCCCTGATCCCGTATTTTTTTGGATCTTTTTTCAAAAGGACAGTCCTCCCATAAGTGCTATAAAAAGACCGGCTACTATGATATCTGCTGTAGAACCGGGATTTATACCTGATCTGATCAATTGGTCATCAAATAAGTGGATATCTTCTTTGGTATTATTAAATCCTGATCTGTTGATCTTCTGAATTATCTTCCCGGCCTTATCAGACACATTCTGCGCTGTAGATAAATCTGACTTGGTCTGAATGAAAGTATCAGGATTGCGGGCAAGTATCTCAAGGAAGGTCCATACTACAGCATCATTGATATTAATGGATCCGTACTTAGTTAGAATGCTATTTGCACAGGCGAATGTTAGTGGATAACCCGTGGTCCATTCCCTTGCGATCATATCATATGAAGATGAGATCTCCATCAATTGGTATAGGGTTGTTCCCCGGGTTTTAATAGTTTCGATTGAAGTGGTGAGGTCTTTTAAGTCCATATCCTGTACTTCTTTGACCCTTACACCTGCTGTATTAAAAGCATGATATAGCTCTATAGAATCTTCTACCGTAGTGTTTTTTACCAGTTGTATGGTATTTTGTCTAAGCTTCGTGGATATATCATAATAAGGTTCGTTGATCGTCTCAAGTCTGCCAGCAGCCATGACAAGCGGTATTAAAAGAATAAATGCTCCGAAGTGGGTATTACCCCCACTTTGCCATTTTGCACTTTCAAGTACTGCCTTATGAATATATCCACCAATTCCTTGTGTATCTGTGGAAGCTTTTTTAAGTACCGGATATACACTTACTGCCGAGGCCAGAAAGTGCTCGAACCTGGTATCGGGATAGTTATGATCCCTATCCACATTACCTGGTTTCGGAGTGGCACACACCTCAAGCATCATAGCAAGTTGGGCATATTGCGCTATACGGTGCGTATTCCTGCCTACTTCACCTTTACCTGTATTAGCGACTATCATATGTCACAATTGTCATATTTCCTTTCTATTATCAGAAAACCGCTATAAAGGTTTGATATACCGTTTGCGTTTCTAAACCAATCCTGACCTCTGGAGTAAAAGTAGATCTTCGGTACTGATCTTTTCACCCAATTTGAACTGGGAATATATCTCTTCTGCTTCTTTCTTGATCTGGGCTCTAGCTGAAGTGATCTTACTCTGTTTACTCTTTTTCTTGAGACCAATTATGATTTTATCAAAATCACGAATTTCTTTTTGAGCTTTTATGAAAAGTCGATGTTGTTCATCTGCAGATTCCTGTATTTCGACAAACTGTTTATGGATATTATCCGATTCCGCCCGTACTTTATCAGCTTCCTTGAATATCTTTATCATATTTTCATGATATTCCTGTGCAGCATCTGCAAATTGTTTTACTACATTATGATATTCAGAGGCTTGATCTCTATTAATCTGCGCTTCTTCAAGAAGATCCTTTAATTCCTGGTTACCTTCAAGCTGGGTCTTCTTTCTTTTGAACTCTTCGGTGAGATGACCGATCCTTTCGACAAGTTCTCTTTCCTTATTAGAGTTCATTACTTCTGTTTGCTGTTTGAATTCAAGATGATCAATTTCCCGTCGCATTTCTTTTAGAGACGGTCCGTCACTTAGATTCAGATCTTTTCTTATTTTATCAATTTTGGCATAGACCTTATTGGCTTTTTCATTATATTCATCACGTTTGGCTTTATTCTCACGGACAGATGCATTATTAGTATCTCGTAAAATTTTGATTTCCTGTGCTTCATCAATGAGTTCTTTGGTCCGTTTATTGAGTTCATTTCGTTTGCTAGCCAGTTCACTTGCCTGTGCATTAAGCTTGTTACGCTTTTCCTTATTCTCCTCAGATTTAATTTTTAGATCCGATTTCCCTTTTTGTAGTTCTTGTAGCATTACCCATTAGTCCTCCTTTTCCAACGATATGTGCTGGTTTTTCATGCACTTCATAATGCACGATACGATATTTAAAAAAATAATACGGTTTAATTGTCCCATAGTATTTTTCGAAATTAATAGGTATCCTCACCATTAAAATAGT
>MZXQ01000111.1:3498-7463 GCA_002926195.1 Candidatus Methanomarinus sp. HR1
CGAAGGGAGGATTTTGTTCCAAAAATTATATAAAGAAACTGATTGTAATAAACCTGGTTTAATAATATGGAAAATAATAATAAAAAAATCCTGTATATAGTCACTTTTATCCTGGTACTCTTATCAATCAGTGTCCTCTTTTTCTATGCACCTGTGCCGATAAATCCAGGTGAAAGAGGAACTTATACTGACTCTAACGGAGATACCCAATATACAACCACAGAGGCTGAATGGATAAATTATGTTAATAGCTTTTATATCGCTTATTTCCATATACCTATAGCACTAACAGCCTATCTGGCATTCTCACTCGTCTTTATTTTCAGCATTTTCTATCTACGTGAGGCCAGGCAGAAATGGGATACCTACTCAGTAGCATCAGCAGAAGTAGGGTTAATATTTGCAGGCCTGGGTCCGATCACAGGTTCCATATGGGCCGAAGCAGCATGGGGACATTACTGGCCGCCTGGTGATATCAGGCTAAATACTTCATTAGTGCTTTTTTTTATTTATCTTGCTTATCTATTGATCAGGCAGGCCATAGACGGTCCTGAGAAAAAGGCACGTCTTTGTGCTGTTTTTGGAATAATTGGATTTATTAGTGTACCTATCAGTTTTTTTAGTATCAGGTTGTGGTCAGCAGCACATCATCCGACAGTAATTGGTCCGGGCGGCGGAGGGATTACAGGATCACAGGTCATTTTCCCTTTGGTCCTTGGTCTGGCAGCCTTTGTATTGATGTGTATTTCCTTGATAATCTATAAAGCAGATAACTTTACCTTAGAGAATGAACTAATATCTATTAAACAACAAAAAGGTGTATGATTTTTAGATTGACTCTTTACGTTTCCTGTTATACATTAAAATACCTGCCAGTATTGCTAACATACAAAGAGATCCATTAGCCCCTATACCATTTATTGAAAAGATCTTATCAGATATAGATCCTTCTTCTTCCGGATCTTCTTGTGTAGATGGTGTTTCATCTATGGATGCGTCATCCCCGGGGGATTGTGAAGAAGATGAAAGGGTTTGTAGCTTTTTAGGTCCTGTGATAGCAAAAGGTGAGAACCCGGATGTCTGTGATTCAAAATATATATACGACGCACTCTCATTGGTCTTTGATGTAGGTAGCGGGATCCATTCTTCATTATAATAGCGGTTGAGTGTGATTGAACCGTGTTCGAGATCATTGCTTTCAATCCATTTCTTCTCAACTTTAAATCCGATCACAGGATTTTCCATATTTTTCTCAGTGGCATAACCTTTTTTACCGACCCACATATTGATATTCTTGTATACTATTCCTGATGGTGGTTGTCCGGCTATTGTAGAGGTATCTTTTAATATCTCAATGGTTGCGGAAACTGTCCCGGTATTTTTTAGTGCTCGATATTTGATATACTCAATGTCATTCTCATTTTTTTCAAAAAGGAACTCGATCTGGTTATATTTACTGACAAATACTCTTTGTGTTTCTTTTGCCTCTATGTTCTCATACGCTTCACTACTTCCACCACCGCCGACGCTGCTGCCTCCGCCACTGCTTGATTGGTATGCTGGCTCAATACGTGTAATATTAATAAATGAAGTATTGGTATTTCCAGCCTGGTCGCTGACGTTTGCGTAAATGATATTTACACCCATCAATAGAGGTACTGATGCACTGAAAGTACCGCTAAAGTTAGTAAGTTTGGTATCGATAGTACCGGTATTGTTAGTAACAGTAATATCAGGGGGTGAACCTGTGCCGTTGACTGTGCCTGAGACTGTTATTGAACTACTTGAAGTCGATGAGTTATTAGCTGGTGATGTAATACTGATCATGGGTGCAACATTATCAATATAGAACATCCATGATTTATTTGATATATGTCCTGCATTATCTGAAACACTGAATGTAACGTTGACTGTATCGCCGTGGTTGTATGTAGTTGCTGCATCATTTGAAAAAGTATATGTTATTCCGGAACTGGTATTGGTAAGAACTACCTGCATACCATCCACTCTCATATTTGCACTGCTGGCATTGACGTATGAACCTCCATCTGTTGCATTTATGCTGATAGTAGATGATGTGAGGTCAGTAGTTCCGGTTGCAGGAGTATTATTGGATAGAATGGGGGGAGTTTCATCAGTTATATTAATATTAACCGTATCCTGTATACCGCTGTTACCTGCACTATCGTTATACTGGATTGTATAGTTAAAATCACCTATACCAGCACTGGTATTTACAGGTACTGTGATATTCGTGTTATCGCTCCATAGTGTTGATTCTACTATTTGAGTGCCGTTTTGCAATACCCTGTAAAATCCGGGGTGTTGATCATAGAGTATCCAGTTTGTGAAATTTACTGTGGAACCAGCTATATAATTCGCATCTTTCGGAGTATTGTTAGTCGGGTGTGTGATATCTACAGTGAATGACCATGAGTAAGTTCTGTGATTTAAATTAATATCGGATGCATTTATCGAACAGGTGACAATATTTTCATTGTAAGGTGTTACTGTCAGGTTCTGTACCCTAAAGCCATTAGTGATTGAGGTAGTTGTGATATTAACAAGTTCCCCGTTTATGGTCATATTAATAGAACTCTCATTAATAGAACTCTCATTAAATGCACTCCCGGTATCTGTGATATTAACACATACTAAAGTAAAATTATTGCCTGTATATGAATTATTTGCAGGGAACTCACCTGAAATTGTTGGTGGAAGGTCAAGTGCACCTGAAATGACCAGTGCGAACGGTTGCGGTGGATGTGGAATATCGGCCCCTGTTATTGTGATGTCATATATACCATCTACCGGAGTCAATAGTTCAACCTGCTCAACATTATTTATGGCATCACCACCATTTCCTAAATATGTTCCATCCGGACCTACTACTGTCAGATCGAGATTATTTACCAGTGTTTTTGCAGCAGAAGGGATTGATGGATGATCAGTCCATACCAGAGTAATTTGCAGTGGTTCTGAATTGTTGTTAGAATAATATTTAGTATTCCATGACTCAGAAGTATTCAGACTGATGTTATCATGATACTGCATAATCCTTGGTGATGCTGGAAACAGAGAGTTCTCAATATCTATACGGCCCCAGCCCGATGCATTATCAGGGCGTGTCTGTATCTCCTTGTATTGACCGATACCGTATTGTCCTGGCGTCATATTATAAGCCCCATTGATAATAGTGGCCTTAAGAAGTGCAGCCGTTGGTGTTATACTTTCATTCTGCATATAATACTGCCTGATCAGTGCAGCCGTTCCTGCAACGATCGGAGTGGACATACTTGTACCGCCACCATATGTATAATTTGAATTTGCATCATAGTTATCCCATAATTCAAAAATTGGGTTTTTTACACTTGATTTTGTTGAAATAATATAAGTACCGGGTGCAACAACATCGGGTTTAATTCGCCCATCATCTGTAGGTCCGCGGCTGCTAAAGGCAGCAAGTCCCTCTGTATTATTTGCCATTTTATCGCTATTTATCGGATCTGAAGGAAATCTTGATTTCCCATTTATTAATGCAGAATAGCTATCTAATTTATCTGATCTGATATTTTCCGAAGCACCCACTGAAATGCAGTTCTTGGCAGTTGCAGGGGAACATATTGAATCCAGGTCAATTATTCCATCCGAATCTGAATCCACACCTTTGTTACCTGCAGCCATTAGAATAAGCATATCCGGATGATTCCACATGAATAAATCAATATCTTTGGATAGTATGGTATATTCACCATTGGTATATTCATCACCCCAACTGTTAGTATGGATTCTTGCTCCATTGTCATATGCCTGGAAAAAAAGATCATTCAAGTCATTAGGAACTATTATATGATCGGTATTGTTACCAACCGCTTGAAATATGAGTTCAGCCTGCGGTGCCATTCCTTTGAACCGTCCATCCGAACATGAGCCGTCGCCGAGTACTGATCCTACAACATGCGTTC
>MZXQ01000312.1:0-198 GCA_002926195.1 Candidatus Methanomarinus sp. HR1
TGATCCCTTAACATATCGCATATTTTCTATACATCATGGCGTCCAGACGATTTGTTTCCAAAATATCCATAAGCATTTTCAAATCATTTGAGGTGGGCTGACACTTTTTAATAGGAGGGATTACTTTTACATCACTTTTGATAAAAACAGCCCCACCATGCATATTAGCGCACATATATCCCAGGGTCTTTCCTGTGA
>MZXQ01000312.1:297-485 GCA_002926195.1 Candidatus Methanomarinus sp. HR1
ACATCCCCTTCAATCTCAATATTAGCATTTCTGTTATTTCGGGCTCCTATTGTATCCCTGAGAACACCATCTGCCAGTCTCAAGTATGGTATTTCCCCCTCATTGATGATATTTTTGGTATTATAGAATTCATCATCTTCCATTCCATTATGAAGGATATCTGTAATAGACTTAAAACATCTATAACC
>MZXQ01000312.1:497-5751 GCA_002926195.1 Candidatus Methanomarinus sp. HR1
CCGGATACCATGCTGATACCCATACGGGTGCCTGTATCTCCGTCGATAATAATACTACCGGTCTCTATGGCTTTTCCACTGCCTCCGAAATATTTAAGATCAACTCCGAGGCTTGAGGCCAGACGGCTGCCTGGATTGCCTGTTATGTGGACGTCGCCTCCTGATATCAGATGCTCTACCAGGTCCTGGTAAGTATGATCACTACCTGATTGATCAGGGATGGGTGTGTTTGGTTCAAGTTCCGAGCCTTTGTGCTGCCAGTAGAAATTATAGGTGAAATCGCACAGGCAGCTTACAGGAGATGTGATCTTAAGTGTTAGTGTGTCTGTCATATGAATTAATTATTCCACCTTATTTAACTATTTATCTAAATCAAATAACAACCATTTCCACATAGGAACATATTTTATCTTGAATCCCTTGATCTCTTCTTCACTTTCTAAATCGTCTGTGATTATGAATCCTTCCGTCAATTTGAACTCTTTCATAGCCCGTATCAATGATCTTATTTCCCTTTCCTTTGTTTCCATACTGGTGATGTTATGACAAACCTGGATCAACTGTACCACTTCCAGGCCTTCCTTCACAACAAAATCAACTTCTCTTTGCTGGTAATCCTTCCAGTAATATATCTCGATCTGCGGATTGAATGACTGTCTTCTTTTCAATTCTACTGCTATGATGTTCTCCATGATCTTGCCGAGATTTTCCGAGAACTTAAAGCCGATAGTATTTGACAGACCAACGTCTGTCGAATATATTTTCCTTTGGGCCTTCTCCTGTTCTTTAAATGAAAATGAGAATTTTTTAAGGAAAAATACCACATTTGCAGTTTCCAGATGAGTTGAGAACCGTTCCACAGTTGTGAGCGGAATATTAAGAAAACCAGAGATTTTATTGAAACTTATTTGAGATGAGATATTTGTGAGGTAGAATTTTGCTATCGTTCTTATCTTTTCCCTTTCACGTATATTGAACCTCTCTATAACATCCCTGACGATCATAGTTTCAAAGTAACCAAGAAGTATTCTTTGTTTATCATGGGACAATACAACTTCCGGAAAACCGCCATATTCCCTGTACTCATCAAGCAATTGCTTTATTACGGTTCGATGTGTAAGGATCTCAATTTCGTTTGCTATTGGCATATTTTTAAATGTCAGGAACTCTTTAAAAGAGAGGGGTTGAACAAAAAACATAATGTGTCTTCCGGTCAGCAGAGTCGCAAGTTCAGCACTGAGCAATTTAGATGACGAACCTGATACGATTACCTTAGCCTCGCTCCGCTCATGTACCCCTCTTGCAAACCGTTCCCACTCCGGGATATTTTGTATCTCATCTAAAAATATGAAAGGTTTGCTTTTCGGTTTTACTTTTTCCAGATAGGTGTTGTAGATATCTATCATTAATTCAAGATCTCTTTGCCAGAAACGTTCATCCTCAAAATTCACTATAAGGGTGTCAGCATTTTGCTGATCGATCAATTGTCTGGCGATCTGTTTTATTAGAGTCGACTTCCCGCTTCGCCTAATTCCTGCTATGCAGATTATCTGGTTGGTTTTTGTAATAAGGCTCAAAAGAGTGTTCAGGTATTCTTCCCTTGTTATTCCTGTATTTATTTCCTTAGCCCAAAAATTCCAGTCTGAAAGGATTTCGATTATTTGATTTTTTTGCATAATTTACTATTATGTAGGTTAAATATTTAAGTTTTTAGTTTACATGTGGGTTAAAAATCATGTTTTTTGATTTATTTGTGGATTAAAAATATAGATTTTTAATAGTATATAATCTGTAAGATAATATACTCAAGAAAATCCGACCGAAGGGAGGATTTTGTTCTAGTCGCTGACCTAAATCCTTTTATCATACCAGGATATTCTATGACACATGAGACTATGGGCTGTCAAAGTACCAAGATCAATGGCAGAACATGTGCGCAGGCGTCTGCTTATAGCTGGTCTGATACATCCTGATGTAAAGATATGCCAAAATGGCCAATTTATTCTAATCCCGGTAATAAAAAAACCGGATATGTCTCTATTGAATGATAATATTGATAATGCCAATAATACTGATAACACAACCATTATCGAATCTGACTTTGAACCCGGGCATCACAACAACAGGCCATCTTTAGAGGACGAACTGGGTTTTTCTCCTGCATATGATGTTATAGGGGACATAGCCCTTATTGATATGGATGACCAGGACGCCGGGAAGATCGCAAGTGCCTTAATATTATGCAAAAAAAATATTAAGGTCGTATTAGGAACTGCAGGTCCTGTATCGGGCGAATTCAGGACCAGGGATCTTGTTATACTGGCTGGTGAACACAGGACGCATACTATTCATACTGAGTTTGGATGCCGCTATAAACTTGATCTCTCCCTTGTTTATTTTTCACATAGGCTGGGTACGGAACGAAAACGGGTGGCAGACACTGTCAAGTCACAACAGAAAATAGTAGACCTGTTTGCCGGAGTTGGACCTTTTAGCATCCTTATTGCAAAGAGCGTTCCCGGGACCAGTGTAGTGGCAGTAGATAAGAACCCAAAAGCTGTACAGTTCTTAAAAGAGAATATAAGGTTAAACCGACTTGATAATGTTGTAGTAGTAGAAGATGACGCCAGACAAGCTGCTTATAAATTAAGGCATTGTGCAGACCATGTTATTATGAACCTGCCCCATTCTTCCAGGGAGTTTCTTAATAGTGGTATGATGGTAGTAAAAAACGGCGGTCTTGTACATTTCTATGATATTACTCCCGAAGATGACCTTTACAGAACTTCATGGGAGATCATACAGGATACGGCAATTAGTATCGGAAGAAAGGTCGAATGTGTAGAAAAAAGAATTGTAAGGTCTTATGCACCACATCAGTATAATGTGTACATAAGATTTCGTCTCATTGATCTGAATATGCGGGGGAAGGGATTCGAACCCTCGTACTCCTGCGAGATAGCGCCCTGAACGCTACGCCTTTGACCTGGCTGGGCAACCCCCGCATAGGGATAAATACCTGATATACTGCGACCTCATAAAGAGATGCTTATCAGTATGGCTGTGAATTATACTAATATGATTTAAACCTTTACATTAGGCACAAGCAGCCTGGTTAGTATTGCTTTAGTAGCATGCAGTCTATTCTCGGCCTGATTGAGTACTGCAGACTGGGGGCCGGTAAGTACTTCGCTTGTGATCTCCTCACCTCTATGTGCGGGAAGACAATGCATTATCATACAACTTTCCTTAGCAAAGCTTACCAGTGCATCGTTGATCTGATACGGCCACAGATCACGCAATCTCTCTTCTTTCTCTTCCTCATCACCCATGGACACCCAAACATCAGTGTATATAATATCGGCATTCTCTACTGCATTTTCAGGTTCGTGAATCACCTCCACATCCGCACCCATATTCACGGCTTTAGTAAGTATATCAGAATTAGGTCCATACCCTACCGGGCAGGCAACACGCATTTGCATGCCTGTAATTGCTGCAGCAAGGATTGCGGAATTACATACATTATTACCATCCCCCACCCATGCGAACTTCAAACCTTTAAGAGTTCCTTTATATTCCCGTATAGTCAGAAGATCGGCTAACAGCTGGCAGGGATGTTCCAGATCGGATAATCCATTGATCACAGGTACAGTTGAGAACTGAGCCAGTATCTCCAATGTACTGTGCTTATAAACCCTTGCCATTATGCCATGAATATACCGTGACATCACCTGTGCAGTATCACTTATAGTCTCTCCTCTTCCAAGCTGAAGGTCACGGGAATGTAAATTCAATACATGACCGCCCAGTTCGTTCATGGCAACCTCAAAGGATATCCTGGTCCTGGTGGATGATTTCTCAAAGATCATTGCCAGGCTTTTCGGTTTTAGTGTTTCTACAACAATACCTTTAGCTCTTTTAGCTTTCAGGTCTTCTGCCATATCAAGTAATTCAATGATGTCATCAAATGAAAGATCACTTAGTGATAATAGATTATTCAAAAAGATCACCCTCTAAGAGATTGCATATGATCAATCCGCTTTTGTATCAACAACTGTTTACCGATATCTTGCCTGCACTCCAGCGGTCCTTTGATATTCGTAAGTGCCGCCTGAGCGATCTTCTCAGCTTCCTGTATACTATCTGCAATCCCTACAACTGCCGCTGCTCTTGAACCTGTAGTATATACCACTCCTTCCTTTTCATAGACACTTGAATAGAACAGTATTGCATCCCCCATATCACCTACTTCAATAGGAGCATCCTTTACCGGATCTTCCGGATATCCGGCTGGTACGCAATATTTACATACCGTTGCCTTTGATGAGAATCGCACATCTACAGTATCAAGTGTTTGCGTGGTCATTGCTTCTATAATGTCAATAATATCAGTCTCAAGCAGCGGTAGAATATTCATTACTTCCGGGTCTCCGAACCTTGCGTTGAATTCTATTACTTTTATCCCTCCGGTAGTAAGGATGAACTGGCCATATAAAATTCCGCGATATTCTTCCATGGTCTCTTCCTTGATCTTACGTACTACCTGTTCCATGATCTCTTTAGCTTGAGTGTAGTCACTTTCGATCATGAACGGCAGTAAATAACCTGCATCATTATACGATCCCATGCCGCCGGTATTCGGACCAAGATCACCTTCATATGCCCGTTTATGATCCTGTACTGACGGAGCAAATGCCAGATGTTTACCATCTACGAATGCCTGGATCGTCACTTCCTCACCTTTGAGGTTCTCTTCAATAACTATAACATCACTTTTAAGTAGCTCACTGGCATATGCCTTAGCAGCATCCTTATCCGGAAGCTGGTCCCCCATGACCTTGACCCCTTTTCCACCTGTCAGACCGGCAGGTTTAACAGCCACATCTCCCAGTTCTTCTATATATTGATGTGCTTCATTTTCTTCTTGTTTGTTGAATATTCCAAATGCAGGAAGACCGGATATATTATTTCTTTCCATGAATTTGCGTGTCCATGCTTTATCAAACTCAAGCTTTGCAGCCAGACGTTTAGGTCCAATAGCAGGTATGCCTGCATTCTCAAGGGCATCAGCCAGTCCCACGGCAAGTGGTGCTTCCGGGCCGATTATAGCAATATCAATTCCGATCCTGGTAGCGTATTGTACGATTATTTCAATTTCAACTTCACTATTAATAAGAAGATCATTACATAAATTAGCAATACCTGGATTCTTCTTTGACATCACTGCATAAAGTTGATACGGACGTTCACT
>MZXQ01000312.1:5798-7574 GCA_002926195.1 Candidatus Methanomarinus sp. HR1
ATTAAAAACCGTAAACTACTATTCAATAATATCTAAATAAAGTTGTGGTTCATATATTGTAAAGCTTTATTATCTGTTACATTATATATGTACATAACTTGAACGGAGGAAATGAGAGGATGGAAGCAAGAGATAATGTGTTCTCTATTGTAATGATTGGTATAATGGTCATATCTGCTTTTGTATTGACATATAAGTGGATGACCAGATTCGCCTCAAGTAACTATTCTGCAGATGCCGTTATTGTACTTGCCGCTATGGTCTTAATAGGTGCACTTGCTGCAATGATACTGTCTATTGATCTCAGAATACGAAAGATAGAGTCCATGATCGAAGCAAAGGAACGTTCATTGAGGATCAACATCCAGAGTGTTGAAGAAAATGTAGATCATAAACTAAATGTTGTTCTCAATAAAGCAAACAATAATATGGATGAGATGTCACGAAGAATGTATAAGTGATACATTCCGGACTAAAAAAAGGAATTACTCACGTTTAAGTGTCTATACAAGCTTAGGTGAGTAATATTTCTTTATTGTTGTACCACACTGGTTACATGATATTAAAAGCCAGTCGCCCACTTCATGTTTTTCGAAATGATCAAAGATGGATGATCCGCATGACGGGCACATATAATATTCCTTGAAATAGTAATTGTAGAATTCAGGTGTTGCCTTTAACCATTCCAGGGTCTTTAACAATAATTCAAGATAACGCTGATTCAGTCCACTAGACTCCATTTCACTATGTAGACGATCACCTACTTCACGTATCTGACGTCGGGATTCACTTTGTATCTTCTTGTAATCAGTAAGGTACTTACTGCTTTTTTCAAGATATCTCTGATATCCTTGATATACATCACTTCCTTTGTGCCGAATTGTACGAAGGAAGTATTCACTCATCAGGTCTTCGAGTAGATCATGACAGGTTGTGCAGATGTTATATTTGGGAAAATGTTTAGTATCCTGCAATTCCCCGCATATCACACAGGTTTCCATGTACTTCCTCCTATTCAACTGGCATAGGTATTGTTGCATCTCTGGTGAACATTATCGGGAATACATTAAAGACAGCAAGAAGATCACCTTTCTTGATCTCTCCTGAACTGATCCCTAAAATATATGCCATTTCTATATACCTATCTTTTTCTACCGGAGTAGAACTTTCGCTTTTGCCAGCCAATTTAATTACTGATGCAAGTGCATGATGATTAAAAGCACATGGAAGAGCAAGGGTATCTTTTTGGATCATAATCTGCTTGACCTTGATCTTTTCAAATCTGCCTGTGCCAATTGTCATATCTTCATCCGCAATCACCATTTCCCATTTGGCTCGAGCCGCCATGGTAAATTCGTATGGTGTTGCTTCGATTTTCGTTGATTTGAGTTCTCCTTTTTGTGTTGAAACAATGTTAATAATACCAGACATAGTCTTTCACCTGCTCTAAATAGACGTTAATCTATAAGTTGTTTATCTATTAATAATTTATCATTTTTAATAATGATATNNATTTGAATAGATATCTTAATAACCATCTATTTAAATCATGTATCGTTACATCAGAGGATTTATTATGATCGATATTGTTATACCAAAAGGTAGTCTTGAAGAGCAGACATTATTATTGTTCAGGCAAGCAGACCTTCCAATAAAAAAAACTGATAGGGAATACAATCCAAAAATAAATGATCCGAGGATCAATAAGGTAAAGATACTGCGCCCACAAGAGATCCCAAAATATGTGGAGGAAGGATATTTTGATCTGGGGATAAC
>MZXQ01000312.1:7583-8938 GCA_002926195.1 Candidatus Methanomarinus sp. HR1
GTTATTGCTGTTCCTGCAACTGATGAATCTATTCACAGCGCTGCTGACATTAAACCAAACAGCAGATTATCTACAGAATATCCAAATCTGACAAAAGCCTTCTTCGATAAACTGGGCATCCCTGTTAAGATCATATTTTCGTATGGTGCCACTGAAGCCAAAGTACCTGAACTGGTAGATGCTGTAGTTGACCTGACCGAGACCGGCTCTACACTTAAGAAGAATGGGTTGAAGATAGTTGACATAATTACCGAATCTTCTACCAAGCTTATTGCAAACAAGAAAAGTTGGGCTGAACCGGATAAACGCAACGATATCCAGGAGATCAAAACACTGCTACTGGCTGTTATCGAAGCCAGAGGAAAGGTTCTCATTGATCTTAATGTACACGAAAAAAACCTTGATGCTGTGATCGAAGCCCTCCCGGCAATGAAGAAACCCACAGTAAGTAAGCTTTATAAGTCCGATTATTATGCAGTTGAAACTGTTATCAGTAAAAATAATATAAATATCCTCATACCAAAGCTAAAAGCCATGGGCGCTGAGGATATACTTGAACTTGATATTTCTAAAATAGTCCACTGAAGATTAGATCCCGCTTACGAGATCATATAAAGCTGCCTTTGGGTCCTGTGCCTTGACCACTCCTGAGGCAAGCAGTACACCTACACTGCCCAACTCCAATGCCGCTTTTAGATCTTCACCTTTACTGATCCCGGCACCACATAGAACTTTAACATCCGGGTTGATCTTTTTCACTGCTTCAACTGATCCTGAAACTACTTCGGGGTCGGCTTTGGATACTGGAATTCCCGAACCTATAAGTTCAGGTGGTTCAACTGCCACATAATCAGGTCCAAGTGACGAGGATGCACTGGTAGTAGCAATGTTGTTAGTGCATACAATAGTCGTCAGACCCATATTCTTAGCTGCAGTTACGGATGCATCAATGTCTGCCAGCTTCAGCCGCATTTCAGAATGGTTAATAAGCGTACCGACAGCACCCGCCTCTTTAATCGTTCTGGCTGTGATATGCCCGGTAAAACTTCCGGCACCGACACCATCCGTATGTTGTGAATACACCGGGATGTCCATACCAGAAGCTACACGGTAGATATCAGGTATCTGGGGGGCAACTGCGATATTAGTCCCGGTTTCATCAGCCACATCCCTGCAGGCCTGAGCAATACTGAGCGCATTCTTTCCTGTTCCTTCTACATAGGTTTTGAAATTTAGTACAATTATTGGTCTTTCCATATTACTGTCCCCATATTCTATTGGATTTTTTAACTGAATAGTTATGGTCTAGGGACGCAAAGACCGTAAAGATTGTGAAAGGTTCTTTCAGCATCACA
>MZXQ01000312.1:9036-14023 GCA_002926195.1 Candidatus Methanomarinus sp. HR1
TCATACCTCTTCCTTTAATCATTGTTAAATACCACCAGTAATAATTAAATCACTAATGTCAAATTCATATACTGGTACAGAGGCTCTTGTGCTGGGTGCTCTTGATTCTAAAATATCCATTGCCACAGGTGTTCCGGGTTATCCTATCACTAAAATTATGGAACAATTAATGGATTCTACAATTGAATCCCGCTGGTCTGTTAACGAAAAAGTTGCCCTTGAGGCAGCCCTTGGCGCTTCTACTATAGGACGCAGGGCAGTTGTAATAGTCAAGCACGTGGGCATGAACATTCTGGCCGACCCGCTTATTACTTCAGCTACACATACTATCGGAGCAGGGGTGGTAATTATTGCCGGAGATGACCCGGGTGTCAAAATGAGCCAGAACGAACAGGATTCACGCTATTTTGGCCTGCTGGCAGAAGTACCGGTATTTGACCCTGATACACCAGATGCAGCATATGAATGTATGCGGCTCAGTTATGCGTTATCTGAAAAAGTAAGTACACCAGTAATCATCAGAATAACAGATAGATTGAACACATCAAATTGGGATGTTAAAAGGACAGTATCAAGTTCATCAGACTTCCCGGTATTTGACCGTAGTATCTGGTCATATAGCTTAAAGGGCAAACACCAGCGTTTTCATTTGCAGTCATACCCGCTCATGTTGGAATTATCTACCACATATAAGATGAATATTCTTCATAAGAGAAGTAGCACTACCGGTATTATCTCATCCGGATATCCTTCCACTCTGGTAGAGAAGGTCATATCTGATAGATTCCGGGATGTTTCACACCTATCACTTACAATGATAAACCCACTGCCAGTTGAACTAATAAGTAGTTTTATCAAACAGCACTCACAGGTATTGATCATAGAAGAGACCGAACCTGTTATCGAACAACAGGTTTCATGTAGTGGAGTATTGGGAAAACATACTGGTCATGTAGGATACGGAAAAGTAGAGACCAATGATATTATCTGGGCACTGGAGCATATTGACCAAAAGAAAACCAACCACATGCAAAGCCCGGAGACATTGACCGGCCGTGGGTATTCAAGAGGTACATGTGAAGACTGTCCATACCATGTTCTATATAGTGCACTTAAGAAACTTTCAGTGCCTATAGCCGGAGACCTGGGATGTTCGATAAGGACTGCACCACCGCCCATGGAAATCGCAGATACGGCATATTCCCTGGGCTCATCCATTGCTACCGCGACAGGCTTTGATAATAAAGGTGTGGCCCTGGTAGGTGATTTCGGACTGGTCCATACCGGACTGCAGGGTCTCATCGAAGCAGTATTTCATAAGAAGGATGTGCTGGTGATAGTACTGCTAAATAGCATATCTGCTCTTACCGGCGGACAGCAAGTACCTGATATCACCTGTCTGGTACAGTGCCTCGTACCCGGGACTATAATACTTGATATGGAAAAAATAAATGAAGATGAACTGTTTATAGTCCTCTTAAGCGAACTTGATAAGAAGGGAGTATCAGTTATTCTTGCACGTGGGCAGTGTACAAAACATAATTCATAATATTATCATTTATTTATGATCTCTTGAACGAAATCTTCCAGTACATTACAGGGTATGCCGCGTTTAGCTTGATAACAGTCTTTCACTTTATCCAGCAGTTTGCATAATTGGTCATGGTTAAGATCATGTCCCATGGTCTGCACAACACCTTTTAATGCCTTGGTACCTGTATGTTTACCTATGATAAGGCTGCGTTTTGTTCCTACCATTTCAGGGGAAAACAGTTCATAGGTACTGGGTTCTTCCAGGATAGCAGCAACGTGGATTCCGCTCTCATGGGCAAATGCTAATTCCCCGACTACGGGNNAAGTATTGTACTTATCAATATCATATAGAACCAGTAGTGACATTAACAGCTCTTCCAGTGAAGCATTGCCTGATCTTTCACCTAAACTATTAACAGTTGTATGCAACTGTTTTGCTCCTGCCTCTGCGGCTGCAATAGTATTGGCAGTAGCCATACCCAGATCATTGTGACAATGGATACCGATATCTGTCTTGACCTCTTTTTTAATTTCACTGATAAGATAATAAGTTGTACTTGGATTTAATATCCCGACCGTATCGGCTATGCTTACATAATCGGCATGTCTCGCTTCAGCTTCTTTATATATACGCTTTAGTGTATTAATGTCTGTACGCGTTGCGTCTTCTGCAGCAAACCGTACAATTAACCCGTGGTCTTTAGCATACTCCAGGGCATCATAGGCACACTGTGTGGCCTGCTCACATGTTTTATGATATTTATATTTCAGATGAATATCAGAAGTTGCAATAAAAATACTGACCATATCCACATCACAATCAATAGCAGCATCTACATCTGGTATTATCGAGCGAGCTAAACAGCAGATCTGGGCATTAAGGCCCATATGTGCAACCGCACGGACTGCCTTGCGTTCAGCCCTGGAGACTACAGGAAACCCGGCCTCTATCACTTCGATACCAGTCTTATCAAGTTCCGCTGCTATATTTTTTTTTTCTTCCAGAGTAAAAGCTGTCCCTGGCGTCTGTTCTCCGTCCCTTAGTGTAACATCACATATTTCGATGTTTGTAGGCTTCAGTCCAACGAGATCGACTAATTTATTCCTGGAGTACTGCATATATTATCACCTGAAGATTTCTACGAATAGTTCAATTACATGATAAGTAAGGTTTTCTATAATAAAGTTTCATAAAACTGGTTTAATATTGGTATATCTATAAGGATTAATAAGGAGATCACGTTATTGCCTACAATTAGTGAAAAAATATTAAGTAAAGCATCAAATTCGACCGCAGCAGCTGATGATTTTGTTATTGCGAATATTGACTGTGCTATGTCACATGACGGTACCAGTGTACTGGCTGTCAAAGCATTTAATGAAATGGAAGTCCCGGGCGTATGGGACCCGGAACGTATCGTTATCCCGTTTGATCATATAGTGCCCGCAAGTACTGAAACGGCTGCCAATCTTCAGCACTCGATAAGACAATGGGCACATGACCAAAACATCTCTAATTTGTATGATGTCGGTGAAGGTATCTGCCACCAGGTACTGCCTGAGAAAGGTTTTGCTCTTCCCGGCAGACTGATAGTAGGCGCTGATTCTCACTCATGTACTTATGGTGCGTTCGGGGCTTTTGCTACTGGTGTGGGTGCAACTGATATGGCTGAGATATTTGCCTCTGGGAAATTATGGTTTAGAGTACCTCATACCATAAGGGCCACAGTTGAAGGAGATATAAAGAACCCTGTTTCTGCAAAGGACCTGACACTTCATGTGATCAAGAATATAGGTACTGACGGTGCTACATATAAAGCCCTGGAATTTTACGGCTCTGCTATTGAAACCTTAAACATATCAGGCAGGATGACGCTGTGCAATATGGCAATTGAAATGGGAGCAAAAACAGGGATCGTGCCACCTGATATGAAGACAGATATGTTCCTTAAAGACAGGGCAGTGGAAGCCTATACCCCGGTCTATGCAGATGAGGATGCCAATTATATAGAAGAATTGTACTTTGATGTGGATGATCTACCTCCCCAGGTGGCAAAACCACACAGTGTGGATAATGTCTGTGATGTGGATGAAGTATCAGGTATTAAAATAGATCAGGTGTTTATCGGGTCCTGCACCAATGGCAGAGTGGAGGATTTAGAAGCAGCAGCAAGAATTCTTAAGGGATATAAAGTAGCTGTTCGTACAATCGTAATACCTGCTTCGCGTACTGTATTTATAGAAGCAATAAAAAAAGGATATATATCCGCTCTCGTTGAAGCAGGTGCAATGATAGCTCCCCCGGGATGCGGGCCGTGTTTGGGTGCCCATCTGGGAGTATTGGCAGAGGGTGAGGTGTGTGTGTCCACTTCTAATCGTAATTTTAAGGGGAGGATGGGAAAAGGTGGCCTGATTTATCTGGCATCTCCACAGACTGCTGCAGCATCTGCACTCAAGGGTGAAATTGCCGATCCTCGAGAAAACCAAACAAAAAGTTGATGTCATATCAGTGATATATAAAGTTTCTATGCTGCGTGATAGGGATAAATATGTGATCTGGCCGGCCTATATCAATAAGGCGAATAGCAGGAAAGGTGGACGTATCATTCGTAAAAAACACTCGATCGGGTCACCTGAGGTAAAAGAGATCGAACAGGCGGCTTTTGAATTGGGATTTAATCCAATTGTTGAGAAAGATAAGAAATATCCCAAATCCTGGTGGGAGGCCAGCGGTAGAGTGCTGGTTGATAAAAAGGGTGTCAAATCTGGTATTGCCAGACAGATCGCTAAGAAAGTCACACAGATGCGTAAGGGATAAACTGTATTTTAATATGAAAAAAGATGTAAATAAATTAAAAGGTTATATATAGAGGAAATTACTCAACTATTTTTAATGAATTTTATAGTAACCAGCAGATTTGAAAAAGTCTATACTCCAAAAACAAAACTCTCATCATGTTTGCATTTACTAAAAATATATTCTCTTAGAATATTTACAAAAACAAATTGAGAAATTGAAATGAAAAGATATAATATTTATTTAATCTTACTACTGGTAATATTATCATGCATAACATCTGCAAGTACAGCAGATGAATCCGGTCAATGGGATTTACATGAGCATGACAGCATCGATATGGATCATACAATCTTTGCATTGGAATTAGACCCCCCATCTATCAACGAACCGGAAGATCAGGTGATTGAGCAAGGTGCTGCCGGGGAAATAATATGGAAAATAAAAGATAAGAATCCCGAATCATATTGGGTATTAAGAAACGATATTCAGATAGTATCACCTACATCTTATAAAAAAAGCGAAAATATCAAAGTCATGATAGATACTTCTACAACAGGTACATGGGACTACAGTATCGTTGCAAGTGATGAATCGTTGAATATTGCAAGTGATCATGTGGAAGTTGAAGTTATTGTAGATGATACATCCGCACCT
>MZXQ01000110.1:0-1037 GCA_002926195.1 Candidatus Methanomarinus sp. HR1
GGTAAAGGTGCAGCACTTAAAACAGGTTTTGATGCTGCTTTACAAAAGGAACCAGGTATCATTATAACTATGGATACGGACGGCCAGCATAAACCTGCCGAAATACCTAAACTTATAGCTCCTATACTTGCCGGAGAAGTAGATATTGTAATCGGCAGCCGATATATGAACGGTAATGGAAAGAATACACCTGCATACCGCAGAGTGGGTCAGACTGTACTGGATAAGGCCACGAACTTAAACAGTGGCATTAAGATTACCGACACCCAGAGTGGGTTTCGGGCGTTTTCCGCATATGTGGTTTCGGCTTTTAATTTCAGTCAGCAGGGTTTTGGTATAGAAAGCGAGATGTTAAAAGATGCTGCCAAAGCTAATCTTTCGATCAAAGAGATTGAAATCGAGATTAGATATGATGTTAATTGTTCAACAGAAAATCCGATAAGTCATGGTACCAGGGTACTGGTTGAAATATTGCAGGATATGGAATTTAACAGACCGCTGTATTATTTCACAGTTCCTGGGATTGTTGCTATTATAGTTGGACTATATTTAGGTTTGATTTTCTTAAGAGATTTTTACACTGGTGGGAGTCTTAGTTTCGGTCCAACTCTGCTAATGATCATGCTAACACTTATCGGAACATTTATGGCATTTACAGGGATCATATTACATTCGATATCCCGAATGATATATAATCTACAGGTGAGTAAAAAATAATAATATTAATTGCAATAAAGAATCTTAATAATAGGTAGAATAAGACAATGATCTCAATGGCAGCACCCACAATCATACCTTATATCGAAAGCGATCAGCTCGGGCTTTGTACTATGATCCTTTTATCATTTCTTATATCAGCAGTAGAGATAATCAATGCTAATCCTGATAATAAATCTCAATTTATTCCATTTATTAAAACAAGTAATGCTATTATTATTCCTCTTTTATCTGTATTCGCTATGATCATTATAACAAAAGCGATCACTGGACTATAGTTAGGGTATATTAGAAAATAAAATTTACAACCAGTTAGGGAA
>MZXQ01000110.1:1057-4514 GCA_002926195.1 Candidatus Methanomarinus sp. HR1
AAAAATAAGGATGTCAAGAATATAAGGACCAGTTCAAGTGTATCCATGTATGAGATATAAAAGATAGTATAAAGGGTTGATGTTGAAAGGATAGCAGTAAACGGACGTCTCCGTGCCCTCTCAATTGATTGCTGTATCAATCCCCTGAATATTAGCTCATCTGTGAATGCACATAATGTGAGGATCAATATAGTCGATATCAGCAAATCAAACCCTGATGGTTGTATGAATATCCATTCAACATATCCGATCACACCTCCTGCGGCAATGCAGATAATCTGTAACTTAATTTCTTTTAAGACAAGTCCGACCTTTTCAAGCGGTATTTTTAAAAAGGTTATTAGAATCAGCGATCCGGTCAGGATAAAGATCGTTGTTATCAAAAGATACTGTTCATATGTGATAAGTTCGATCGGTACCGAGAGTGTTATAATGCGATACAGCGGTATGAGTATCATCATCTGGAAGACACATGTGTAGTCACGGTGTGTATTTTTAATATAAGTGAATAGGATGATAATAAGAACAAGGACCAGGCTGAATATAATAATTGCAAATCCCACACCTGAGTATTGGATTATCATTTCTGAAAATATAAAGAGAAATGATATTATAACCAGATAATGTGTGAGTTGCAGGTTCATGAGGATATATTGTCCAGGGTCTTTGAATCTGTAACGGTTGATTATCCAGGGTTACACATTNNGAAAGTAATCTTGATAGAGTCGGATTTTCTTGAGTATATTATCTTACAGATTATATACTATGAAAAAAATTGGAATACTAAAATGATAAGCATTATAATTCCAATGTATAATTCTAAAAAAACCATCATTCAAACACTAAAGGGATTTGAGGACCAAACAAAAAATGACTTTGAGATCATTATAGTAGATGATGGCAGTACAGATGATTCATCCGGATTGATCAAACAATACAAGGATCAAAGTGAATTAACCATCAAATTATTATCCCAAAAAAACTCGGGTCCTGCGAAAGCAAGAAATCTTGGTGTTGAACATTCCCAAGGAGAAATAATAATTTTTTTAGATTCGGATTGTATTCCTCCGCGAAATTGGGTTGAAAAAATGGTAGAACCATTGAATGAAAAAATAGTCGGATGTAACTGTGGTTATAAAGTAATAAAGAAGGAAAGCCTAATTGCACGATATGTCGATTATGAAATAGCGAAAAGACATGAAAAATTAATAGGCAGGAATATTGATACAATTGGTACTTATTCTGCAAGTTTTAAGAAAAATATATTTGAAGACATCGGGGGATTCGATACAAAATATAGCGATGCAAGTGGTGAAGATTTTAATTTTGCATTTGATATTAGGAAAAAAGGATATGACTTATTTTTTACAGATAAAACGTTTGTTTATCATCATCATCCGGATTCGTTGAGTAAATTTCTTAAACAGCAATTTTGGAGGGGGTACTGGAGGGTGAAAATGTATCTTGGAAATAAGGATAAGATCATTAAAGGAGACAGTTATACTGGATATGAAGCACAAATCCAGTTTATACTATCTGGTTTTTTGTTAATTTCCATTCCAATGATAGTATTTTATCCAGTAATAACACTTCTCTGCTTTAGTATTTTATTATTATCAAATGTGCCGTTAGGATTATGGGCATTTAAAAGAGAAAAAAAGTTTCTGGTAATAGCTCCGATATTAGCAAGTATGAGGTCATTAGCCGGATCAATTGGAGTATACAAATATATTATTGAAAACATGTTAAAATGACAATTTTATTTGTATTTTTTGTAAAGAAGTTTAGCTCTGTTTTGTACATGTATGATATATCTATATAGCATGATTACAAATTTGTGAGTGTGTGATAGTTTTCCTATGTTTTTTGAACAATAATTCCATTCTGACTTGCCGATCTCTGTTTTACTTCCATATACTTGTTTGAAAAGTTGTGTGGTCGGATATGGAATTACAATGTTGCTTCCGATAAATATCTTACTATTCAGTGCCCACACCATTCTTCTCGTTGTTTCAAGGGATTTAATATTTTCATCTGGAAGTCCATACAGGATAAAGCCCCTTGTAATGATACCTATCTCAGATGTTTTTTCAATAATAAATTTTGATTTTTTTACATTAATATTTTTATGTAATCCATATAAAATTTCTTTAGCAAATGATTCAATACCATATTCAATTATAAGACAACCTGCATTTTTCATTTCTTTAAGTAAATCTTCGTTCATTATATCAGGACGACACTGACAACCGAATTGGATATTTAAATCTCTAAGCTCTTTTAATAATAAACGGAATTGAGGGGTATCATGATTAAATAATTCATCTATAAAATAGAAATACTGGTATCCATATTTTTCTTTTAAGAGCTTTATCTCTTCTATTACTTTATATACAGGTCTTGCTCGATATTTATTTCTAAAAAGTTGATTAAAACAAAAGATACAATTAAATTTACAACCTCTTGAAAACTCTATTATTGCACCCGTTTTATAATTTTTTGCTAAATAAGCATGATATTTATATTGTTTAATTAAGGAATAATCGCAAACAGGAAGATCTTCTAAATTATCCACAACTGCTATTCCATTTGTAGTAACTCCATTTCCATAAACACCTTTTATATTCGTGTCTTCTAAATTTGACTTAATAAATTCATATAAACTTATTTCGGGTTCTCCTCTTATTAAAAAATCAGCCTGGCATTCGTTTATGACCCATTCAGGCGAAACAGTGGGATGTGGACCGATCAATATCAACTTAGTATCAGATTCTTTTTTTATAAGAAGTGATAATTCTTTAGGAGTTGATATCCCGAGTGGACAGCATCTCCAGAATAAATAATTCGGAGCAGTAGTCAAAATAGTCACATCCGGACTATATCTCTCCACGAATTCCAAAATTTGTTCATATGATGAATCTAATATATTTGCATCATATATCTCTACATCGTGTGTTTCTGTCAGGAGTGTGGCAGGATAGATAAAGTCTAATGATTGGATTGATATTTTTCCTGGTCCTGGAAATATATCTTTCATTTTTCTCCAGTTTGGATTTAGAAATAAAATTCTCACGTAAATTCCTCTATTTTATCGAGACCATTATAATCTGTGTGAGTGAATTTTAATAATTTCATCGGCCATAAGTGTTTCACAATGTTTTTTCAGCTCATTATATAACTGGCACTATTAATGCTTTTATGATTAATGTTTATAGAATGAAAGATATGAAATGCAAGATGATGTAAAGTAAATTGTTTATATTATTTCCCCCCTCACACAGTATAGACCGAGGCGATAATATCTGAAAGTAATATTGATACGTTCAAATCCCATAGACCCGGATGTAAGGGTAACAAAAGAAGCACAGACATTAGCAGATGCAGGATATGATGTCAATATATTAGGATGGGATAGGGAAAAAAAATATCCCCGAATTGAATGCAGATCCAACTTTTT
>MZXQ01000110.1:4528-10756 GCA_002926195.1 Candidatus Methanomarinus sp. HR1
TGGTTATTGAAGGAAAAATGGGATATTGTACATGCATCAGATTTTGATACATTTATTCCTGCTTTAATAGCAGCAAAAATTAAAAAAAAACCTATAATTTATGATATTTATGATTTTTATGCTGATGTGGTAACCTTACCTAAATTATTAAGATGGATCACTGCTAAAATTGATAAATTTTTTATGAAATTTGCAAGTGCAGTAATTATTGTTGATAAATCTATACTCAAACAAATAGGAGGGTATATTAATAATTATATTGTAATAATAATGAACACACCACAGGATATCTTTAAAAACATAAAATTGGAGAAAAAACCAGACAATGAGAAGGATGTATTTACTATCTTTTATCTGGGAGGAATCTATAAAACCCGGTATCCGAATTTGGATAAGATCATTCTCAGCATTAAAGGTATGAAAGATGTTGAACTAATTATCGGTGGTTACGCAGATGATAATACAATAAACGAATTAAAAAAAAATATGGAAAATATAAAAAATGCAAAGTTCATAGGAAAGATTACTGACGAAGAAGCAATTAAATATACGATTAATGCAGATCTACTTTTTGCACTTTATGATCCTTCCGGATTAAGTAACAGGTACTTAAGCCCGAATAAATTATTTGAAGCTATGATGTATGCAAAACCAATTTTAGTGAGTGAAAACTCAACAATGGCGGAAATAGTCAGGGAAAATAACTATGGTATCGTGGTTAATTGCAGGGATGTTAAAGAGATAAAAGAGGCAATTATCAAATTAAAAAATAATCCAGAGCTTTGCGAACAACTTGGAAAAAATGCAAGAAAGGCTTATGATAAGAATTATAACTGGCAAATTATGGAACAAAGACTATTGGACCTATATGACAAACTGCTAAATTGCTAATAAGTATATGTAGAAAATGGAACTGTATGAATTATTAAGAATTAACAGCCTGGAAAAAAACACATTTCTAAAATTTATATTGGCTATTCAATTCACTATATTGTTTATAATTGGTTTGGATGCCATAGGCTTAAATATTCCAATCTTAAGACAATTGATTGGTTTTATATATCTTACATTCGTTCCTGGAATTCTAATTTTTAGGATCTTAAAAATACATGGATTCGATTTGGTAAATACACTACTGTTTACAGTTGGACTAAGTATTACCTTTATAATGCTTTGCGGATTATTTATTAATGCATTATATCCTATTATTGGTATTCCAAATCCTTTATCAACATTATCATTAACTGCAACAACATGTGTTTTTATTTTGATTTTCAGTATAATAATTTATTATAGAGATGAAGACATTATTGAAACAAATATTAATCAGAAACACGTCTTTAAACCTTCTATCCTCTTACCTATAATCATTTTATTACCTGCTTTAAGTGTCTTTGGAACATATTCAATGAATTATTCAGATAATAATTCATTCATTCTTTTATTAATAGCAATTATTTCAATTATCATAATTTTATCGGTTCTGTCAAAAAAATTTCTTCTGAAGGATCACTATCCATTTGCGATACTGATGATAAGTATTTCATTGTTGTATATGGTGTCTTTAATTAATCCGTATATTATGGGATGGGATATTCATGTAGAATATCATTTTGCTGATCTGGCACATGATGCTTCTTTTTGGAATTCATCGATTCCTGATAATGTTAACGCAATGTTAAGCATTGTGATCCTTCCTGTTTTCTATTCTAATTTCTTGAATTTACCAATTGACCAAATGTTTAAAATTATATATCCATTATTTTTTTCACTAGTTCCTCTGGGTTTATATGAACTATATAGAAAAGAAACAGGAGAAATAATTGCCTTTATTTCAGTGTGTTTTTTCATGTCCTCTATTGTTTTTTTTGGAGAAATGCCACAATTATGTCGACAACAGATCGCAGAATTATTCCTTGTTTTATTAATAATTTTAATCTTCAATAGAAAGAGGGACATAGACCCTGAAAAAAAAAAGATACTCATCATACTTTTTAGTATATCTCTTATTGTATCACATTATGGCACATCTTACATATTCATATTCTATCTTTTATTCGGGTTTGCTTTAATATTCCTATTTAGTAATTATACTTCGGCAAAACCTAATAATAATCTGACATTGGGTGTTATTATATTGTATGTTGTCATGTGCCTTACCTGGTATATATACGTATCAGGATCATCTTCATTTAGCACAATTGTAGATATAATTAGTAATATATATTTATCCCTTGGTGAATTCACATCCCCGACCACGAGGGACCCACTAATTTTAAAAAGGATTTTTTTCATCAATTTAACATCGTTAGAGACAATAAAAATATTTTTAGAATATATTACGATGCTTTTCATTGCTATTGGAATTATCAAATTTTGTTTGATCATTAAGAATAAAAAAGAAGAATATAATATCGAATTTTTTTCAATGGCTTTGGTCAGTATTACTATTATTGTTATGAGTATTGGTTTGCCTTATTTTGCCGGTTATCTAAACATGTCACGATTATATTTTCAAGCACTTATTGTTATATCACCTTTTTTTGTTTTTGGAGGAATAATATTTTTTCAATATGTATTGAAAAAACTAAGAATAACAATTGGAACTGATACTGCATTATTATTTGTTTCATTAATTGTAGTTTACTATCTGTTATTTAATACCGGATTTATGTTTGTAGTGACTGGTGAAACCAAAGAAGCCTTTACATTGACATGTCTGGAAAAAAAAGGTACATCCGCTGATCTTATATATATTTATGATGAAGAAGTATCATCTGCTGAATGGCTATCGGCAAATATTAATAATGATTCAATAGTATTTTCGGACAACAATTCAAAAAAGATGGTTTTAATGAGCTATGCACCACACCACGATGTTTTTGATTTTTCAAAAAGCACTTCATGGGATCTTGAAGATACCTTTTTTTATTTCAGAAAACTTAATACAGAAAATAAAATAATCGAAAGCTCAAATACATCAGAGTATAATTGGGCATGTATAGATATTCAAAAGACCCTTTTTTATAGGCAAAATATTTTAAATTGCAATAAAATATACAATAATGGCAGATCATATATATTTGGATATCCCAAAGAGAAGTCTACTTTGATGCCTCAAGATAGAGGCTTTCTTCCGGTCGGTTATCCAGCAATTCTATATCCGGACAATCTCCTTCTTTATAACTCATTTTCCGTATGGCAGTAAATCCGCAGGATGTTAAAAGGGCTGTCAAAGAATATTGATCATACATCCACTTATGCTCCGGGTGAAGTATTTTTATTATTAATGGTATTCTCGTTTTCTCACTCATGTTTAATTGATCTAAAAATCTTTCTGACATAAGAAAATCCGTGTTATCCATACTATTTTGAGTATCGGTAATTTCTTTGATATAATTATTAGCAAAAAGTTCCAAATCAGGAATTATTAATCTGAATAATCCACCTTTTTTAAGTACACGAAAGCACTCTTGTAATAATTTTTCACCCACTTCTTTATTCAAATGCTCTATTAAATGAGATGAATAGATATAATCAATAGACTCATTATCAAAAGGTAGTTTCTTTGATACGTCATGTATCATAATTTTATGGATGTGATCTGCCCAATCCACATCGTAATGTTTTTTTGATAAAAAATTGAGTTTGAATAGTAAATACCGTAATCGAGGACTTTTTGCCAATCTTGCATTAAATGAATTATCAATATTAATCCAATCATCCAGGCATTCGGTTCCTGAACCTAAATTAAGTTTTTTCATTTGATCATCTCTTTGTGATCAATAGTTTTACTATTGAACTTCATATATTGATACACCTTCATTTTCATATATCAACATATAATATTCGGGATGATCACTGAATTTCTGTAAACCGTCGTCAGAATATTTTTCTATTTCAAGTTCACCTATAAAGATAAAATCAACATTATATTTTTCCAGCAGTTCTATTGCATTGTTATTGTCAGTTGTATTATAAATCAAATCCGTATCATCTCTTCTGATATTTCCCTGTGATTCATGGCCTCTCCATGTACGTTCGTGACTGATCCATCCGATAACTGTTGATAATCCGGTAAGAGCTGAAACACGAGAGGAATAGGTATATGCATCTCCCGGAGCTTCGAGTATTATGTGGTTTCCATCAATATTTTCTTCAATCCAGGCAATTGCGCTCATGTCCCATGGCCTTTCCTCCAGGAGATAATCCAGTCCGTTTAGTGTATTTAAATCAGGTGGTTTTCCATATAAGATCTTTTTACCGTTTGTTAATGTTAAAGACATAGCCAGAGGACTGATAGTAGACGCTACTATTAAAAAAATCACCGTTAACACCCATATAGTTTTAATGGTGTTATATCTATTTTTAAAAATTGAAGAAAATGAGAAATCTCTCAATATAAAATGTAAAGAACAAGCAGATGCAATACCAAAAAAAACCCATATTTCCGAATAGATTTTCAATAAAGTGTTCATTCGATGATATGGAAAGCTATAAGCATCATTGACATAGAAAAATTCACAGAACAAACACAGAAGTGCACCTGTGATAATGAGTAATAAGATATACTTAATATTTTCATGGCCATTATTTGCAACTGTTACTATCCCCAAAGCTGAAATTAGAATAAGCGGGATCATGATAATTAGAATTTGAAAACCTGATAACCATGCAAGTATAAAAGAAAGAAGTATAATACCTATGATCTCACTTAGATGTTTTTGGAATAAGAACCACATAAATGTGATCAGGATGAATATAAATAGAAGAAATATCTCTAAGAAGTCCAGCAGCTCGGTCTTACCACCTATAAGGCTAATCCCGGAAAATGATGTACTTGAACTTAAAATAATATGCGGTGAATAGAGGATGAAACTCAGAAAACCAATTATCAAAGGGTATTTCAGTAAAATTGATTTGTTTTTTGAAAATGCTGCAATGAAAGCTTCTTTGGAATTAATATTTTTAAAGATTGTTAAGATTATCACAAATCCGGTAAAAAATACGTATGTCGGATAGTTCCATGGATTGATCAATATAAAGAATCCTAAGAAAATACCTAATATTAAGAACTTAACAATTTGATTGAACCGATCAGTAGTATTAAAAAACGTTCCTTTCACTATATTTCCGTAAAGATATGAAATAAATGCTACCTGAAAAGTTATAGAAATCACATTACCATGAATATCTCCCTGTAATAAAACAGAACCATTATAAAACACCAGAGAATATGGAATAATCCTGTTTATTTCATAGAATGGATAATTCCTGAACCATTCAAAGATGTTTTGAACATCAACATGGCGATATTCAATTATTGTGCCAAGATCAGGAAATAAAAATAATGACAATTGTAAAAATCCTGAGAAAAAACCAATAAAAGTAACAAAAAGGGCAGTTAATATCCCGTAGAAACTACTTTTTGTCAAATTATATCCTATTCCGAATGAAGCAAGTGCTGCTAATGCGAAATTCATTACTCCTCCAAGATTATATGATATGAATGTCGGTACATTTGAAAGGAGTGTCAGTATTGCTATGATCAGATGTACTCCATAATAATAAGGCAGAGTAGTTCCTGCATACCAGATATCAGACGGCGGCAAATATTCTGTACGCAGGATCGATTTAATGAAGCCATAATCCATGAAATCCTCTGAATAAGCATAAGATATATTCGGGTTTTTTGAAAAAATAATCAAAAAGATGATGAATGCTGCAATAAAGACTAATTCACTTTTTATAATTATATTCTTATTTTCTTTCAATAATTTAACAGGGTCTATTTTATTGTGATATATTATTAGAACAGAAAGTAAGATAAGAAGAAAAATAGAAATTAATACATTAATTGATCCGAATCTACAAATGTGAAAAAGAGCTAATATCCATGATATAAATGTAAGTAATACTAATCCTAAGATTTTTGATATGGAATAGCCTTTATCATGTACATTCCCACACGTAAATGAGACTATGGGATAAGTGATCAGTCCAATTACTTCAATGGTAAAAAGCCACGAGATTACATATAAATATTCAATCATTGTTGTTGTATTTTTTCTTTTAGTGCGTAAATTTAAGGATGTTGTTCTTTTTTTAGTTTTCATCTTTAAAGAATCTAACTGATAATCGAAAATTATAAAATGATAATAATATAAATCAATTGAAAAGAAAAACTTATATAAATAGAGAGAGATATATGCGACATGTACATTAGTC
>MZXQ01000089.1 GCA_002926195.1 Candidatus Methanomarinus sp. HR1
ACCCAAATCACACGATTGTGTTTCACTACACCCCCAGGCACACTTCATGGGGGGTAAATTTGCGCCAGGGTGTGATAGTATACCCCCACAATCTAATCATCATTATCATAATTATGAGGTAACTATTTATAGTATTAGTGAGTATAAGTTAGTATAGAGATGGGCATTAAATCTACATCCTTTCCCCCCTCCATATAAAACCCCCCTCCTTAATAAATGCCCATCATCTCCTTTTTTTAGCATATTACCTGAGTTTCGAAGATAATTTGAATTTATTAATTCCTACCTCCTAAACAGCACAGCACCAGCCATGCCGGCAGTAGTATAATCTGTTTAGTATCCATATCCCACACATCAACTATATCTTTAGTTATAACAAATCCGGTAGATAAACCCTCATTGTTTAAAAATGATATCAATCCCTTAAGATCATTCATTGTAATATTATTAGTATATTTTACTTCAATCGGTACTGGTTGAATTCCTGATTTGATAACAAAATCTACTTCATACTTCTCTTTCCAATATGAGATTTTTGGGTTCAATAATCCTGTAGAAACCTTCAGATAATTTGCAAGGTGCGCAGCTACGGTAGTTTCTATATTCTTTGACATATCATTATCTGAAAGAAAATTCGTATACTTCAAGGCTGTGGTGAGCCCGGGATCGATAATATAGAATTTTTTATTACGTCGTGTACGTTTTGAAATATTCATAGTATAATAATCACATATTATAATAAGACCCGCAGCCTCCAGATAATGCAGGTACTGACGTGCGGTTTCTATACTGATATTGAACATTTTCCCTATAGAATCATAACTCAAAGGAAGCGTAGTTTTTTCTGCGATCAAAAAAAGAAGATCTTCAAGTATAGAGGGATCCCTTACTTCATATCTCGAAAGTATATCTTTATAAAGTGTAAGGCTTACATAATTCAATCTTAGATAGTTCTGCCATTGTAAAATATTATATTTATATCCAAACTGGGCAGGGAATCCACCAAAAAGCAAATATTTTTGTAGAAGAGGGTCAAGGTGACGTTTGAGAGTAAGTAGTTTAACTTCATCTATGTCCTGCAATTTTTTCATTATGTTTAACAGATCTGACTGTAATGTTAATTCCTCCATTTCATGAGACGGAAATCCATTTACCTGAATGAATTCCCTGAATGAGAATGGTGAAACTGTTTTAAAATCAAAACGGCCGATCCCTGACTCAGCACTATCTTTTAATAGCAAGGTTGAGGATGATCCGGTAGCCAGATATTTATTCTGGGTCTGAGCATCTATAAGTGTTTTCAAATGAACGGCCCATTCAGGATCATAGTGAACTTCATCAAAAAAGTAATAGGTTTTTCCATACACAGCAGTAAGTTCTCTATGAGCCTTTATAATATCGTGCAACGTAGCATTTTTCATCCTATCCATGGGTACATATACTATATATTTAGGGTCTTTTGTTTGTGTCAACAGATATTTGATAACCTGATAAAAAATTGTGGTTTTACCTGATTGGCGAGGCCCAATCAGTACAAGAGCAGCCGGATTATTAAGGTGTGATTCAATTTCTTGAGTAATCTGCCTACTAAAGGAGGAATGAATAAACGAACTGGTTGGATCCCACCATGGATTTGAGGATTCAAGTACTGGTTTTATATTCAATTGAGTCATTACTCAAATGTATTTGATTTATTATTAATAAATATATCGGATATATTAGATATAATATTATGAAATATTTGGATTATATCTGAGTTATTGAAGTTCACGTATAGGAAACTGTGCAACCATTTACTAAAGGAATGTAAGAAGATATGTCGTCTCAGGTGGCCTGACGGACTACCTGTATCAAAAGCTGTTATCACTACTGACGGTAATCTAAAAGCACATAATGTGATCCATACAGTAGGTCCGATATGGAACCGGGAATCTGATAATGAACATGAACTGCTCAGGGAAGCTTATATCAATTCACTCGACCTTGCTGTTGAAAATATCATACAAAGCATTTAATTTCCCTTCTCAAATGAAATTCCTACCAGAAAAAGGTGCGCATGTGCGTCCTAATTTAGCAAACCGCAGTATGGTTAGCCAATCGGTATAAAGGAAAGGATTAAGTAATTACTAATCCTTAAATCTAATAGTGATTTAGATGTCAATATTAACTGCGGTTCTTCATAAAGAAGATGATATATATGTGGCTGAATGCCCGGAAGTAGGTACTGTTAGTCAGGGGGAGAGCATCGAGGAAGCTATAACAAACCTAAAAGAGGCCACGCAACTCTATTTAGAGGAATTTCCACTGAAAGAGGAGAGACGTTCACTTATCACTAACTTTGAAGTGCACATGGAGGCAGGAAAATAACCTCTGGCGCATGGTATCCATATGGGAATTATGCGAGTAAGAAAATAACAGAATATAATGTGATATTGTATAACCTGAGTGCGGTGAGCAAGGTGCTGGTGGCCGTTAATATAAATCCATATCCATTTGTTTATCAGTAATTGTTTAGAACCAGTCCGGATTGGAGGCACAAAAATCTCTCTTAAAAATCCTGCGAACATATCGAAATCATCAGATTAATATTTTGACTTAATAATTTATCGTATTTTTTCAGATAGCTTAATTTTATATCAACATCAATATCCCGTCTATAAGTTAAACTGTGGAAGCTACTTGATTGGGCATGATGTTGCCGATATAGATTTAGATTTTCTCTTGAAATAACATCCCTTTCCACCTCCTGTACATTATTACCAACAACACGATATAAATACGATTTAATAATTAATAAATTAATATAAACTATTATATAAAAAACACAAACTTTAAATACATTCATGCATTTACTTTATCAAATGAAATTCCTATCAGCATTGTTCAATAACAATTCAGCTAAAATGCCACTGACTATTCTTGGAATTCTGATGCTCATTATGACTATTGCCTTTACCACACATAGAACAAAATCCTCCCTTCGGTCGGATTTTTTTGAGTATATCAAGTTATACTTGATATACTACCAGAAAAAGGTGCGTATGTGCGTCCTAATTTAGCAAACCGCAGTATAGTTAGCCAATTGGTATAAAGGAAAGGATTAAGTAATTACTAATCCTTAAATCTAATAGTGATTTAGATGTCAATATTAACTGCGGTTCTTCATAAAGAAGATGATATATATGTGGCTGAATGCCCGGAAGTAGGTACTGTTAGTCAGGGGGAGAGCATCGAGGAAGCTATAACAAACCTAAAAGAGGCCACGCAACTCTATTTAGAGGAATTTCCACTGAAAGAGGAGAGACGTTCACTTATCACTAACTTTGAAGTGCACATGGAGGCAGTTGGTGCCAAGGCTTAGAAAGGGATTATTACCAACATACAGAATGCACAAAATCCTCATTCCGGTCATTCGACTGCGCTTTGCTTATTCCCCGCATTCGGGTATTGTGCAGGATTAAACAGGTAGGGTAGGTAGTAATTCATTCGAACGTTCCGGGCTTATGGGAGGGACTGGCACCCCAATGCCCTCTATTTATATATTATAGGAATTGGGTGGCACTTCGTGCCCTGTTTTCCCTCCGGAGCGGGAAGTGAATCATTCTTCAGGTTAAGAGCTGTTGGCTACAGGGGGAACCTGGGGAAGAAGAGCATGGGGCGTGAGCCAGGACCTTGTGTTAAAGAAAAAGACACGAGAAATTAATCCAGATGGTTGTCATAATATGAAAAAGCTTTTATAATTGTGGATATTTTAACTCAGTGTACCCTTAATTCTCAAGTAGTACTAACCTGTGAGTTTTTAGGGCGCAGAGATTTACCCGGGTTCATATTTATTCATAANNATGGATGTGAACGAGGCTAAAATTCGAGCTACTGGCAGAACTCGGGAGGAATTGATAGGAACACCGTTTACTGATTATTTCATAGATTCCGAAAAAGCATACAAAGGAGTAATGTTGGTTTTTGAAACAGGAGAGATCCATGAGTAGGAACTGGTCATGGTAGCCAGGGATGGAACCGAGACCATTGTTGCCTATAATGCTTCGGTCTATAAGGATGAGACAGGACAGATGGTTGGAGCATTTGGCGTTGCCCATGATATCACTGAGCACAAGCGAACTGAGAAATCGGTCTTAGAGAGTGAGGAGATATTCAAAGCTATAAGTAGTTCGGCCAACGACGCTATCATCATGATGGATAATGAAGGTAATATTTCCTACTGGAATGAAGCAGCTGAGAAGATATTCGGGTATTCAGTTCAGGAGGCTCTGGGTAAGGAATTACACCTATTTCTCGCACCCAAGAAGTATCATGACTCCTATAGACGCGGCATTCTCAAATTCAAAGCAACTGGCTGTGGGTCTGTCATTGGCAAAACGCTTGAGCTAGAGGCGTTAAGAAAAGATGGGACCGGGTTCCCAATAGAGCTCTCTGTTTCAGCGGTCAAGATAGAGGAGAAGTGGCATGCTATAGGGATTGTCAGAGACATCACTCAACGTAAGAAAGCGGAGGAGGAGCGGGAAACACTGATCAGAGAACTTCAGGATGCACTTGCTGAGCGCAAGAAGGCACAGCAAGAGTTGAAAGAAACAATCGAGCGGTTAGAAGTATACACTACACGTGTCAATAGCTTAATGGTGACCATGCTGGCGGAAGCCACAGATAAAAAAACGAACGTTGTAATCCTGGACATATCTGGTGTGGCGGTAGATGCTAAAATTACTGAACCTTTAGTCAACATAGCACGACTTTCGAGGCTACTTGGTGCTACATGCATTGTCACAGGTATCAAATCAGAAGCAGTGCACAAGCTAGCTGATCTTGGCATAACCTTAGCTCCTATCACCACAGAACAATCACTAAAGGAAGGTCTGCGATATACAATAGTAATCGTGGAAGAGAATGACGATAATGGCGGGGGAAAAGACACCCTAACCTAACTCTAATAATATAGATTATACCGTAAATATTGAATTAATTAAGATTGTCGGAAAAGTACCTTAAAGGTACCCAAACTGAAACATTTAAATTTATTCTTGCAAGTAAATCACTGTGCTGTGGCCTGTCGAGT
>MZXQ01000109.1:0-8095 GCA_002926195.1 Candidatus Methanomarinus sp. HR1
AGAATCCCACTCCCTTCGGTTACCAAATATAACACCATGTTATTTAAATATATCTATTCGTTCGTTAATTTTTGAACGAATGCACCAATGATGATGATGAGGATACATTTGTATACCTTATTGATGAAATTGAATGTATGGTTGTAGAATTAACATTGATTATTATGTGCATCTTTTACAATACTAATAAGCTCATCAACATTCTCATTCCAGTGCAGATGACCACTACATTTACAATCAGAACAACCAAAACCCAATATAGTTCGGGTACGGGATGCAATAGTACCCGCAATAACACATTCCAGGTCCTGGTCAGTACATGTTAATATTACCGTTAATGGATGTGTGAAAGGTAGCAGATAATCTATATGCCAGCGTCTGGTATTTTTTTGTCCGGATGCTATTTTCAGATGACGTTCGACTCTGCTAAATCCACCTGTCCCTCTGGCCGAACCAGTGTATGAATAATATCCTTCTAAAAAAGTAAGGGGTCCTAATGCACCAACTGTAATATCAGTATCTTTCTTTAATTCCAGTATAAGGGAATAAATACCTTTACCATTTGGAACATTAAACTGCTCTATGTATTCTTCTTTAAGCCCTTCGTGTTTATTCATTAACAACTGTGATCTTCGTCATCACATCACTATTTTTAATCTTATTTACTACTTCCATTCCCTCTATCACCTGACCGAAAACCGTATGTACTCCATCGAGATGCGGCTGAGGTGAGTGTGTGATGAAGAACTGGCTGCCTCCGGTATTTTTTCCTGCATGTGCCATAGAAAGTGCGCCTTTTGTGTGTTTGCGTGGGTTAATCTCACACTTGATTTTATAACCAGGTCCGCCCGTACCATTACCTTTCGGACATCCGCCCTGGATCATAAAATCAGGGATAACCCTGTGAAAGGTAAGTCCGTTGTAGAATCCCTGGTCTATAAGTTTCACAAAATTTTCTACTGTATTCGGTGCATCATTGTCGAACAGTTCGAGGACTATATTACCTTTTTTTGTTTCAATAATAGCTTTTTTCATGATTATTTTCTCCGTAGCAGTAGGAAACAACTGATATGAATTTAATATTTTCTATTATAAAAACCTATATAGATAATGGCCCATATTTATACCAATTCATCCGGAGATTAAAACCAATGACAGAATCAGAAGCTCACAGACGTTATGAATTTAGACGACAACTTGAAGAGCTGCGAGCAAAGAAAGGTAGAGGTACAGAACTTATATCCCTCTACATACCGCATGATAAGCAGATATCTGATGTAGTAGCCCAGTTACGAGATGAACATGGACAGGCCGCTAACATCAAATCAAAGATCACCAGGACAAATGTACAAAGTGCACTGGAGAGCCTGATGTCAAGATTACGTTATATACCAAGATCGCCTGAAAATGGTATTGTGCTTTTTACAGGTGCAGTAGATGTTGGAAGCAACAAGACAAATCTGCAGAGTTTTACAGTCGAACCTGCTGAGCCTTTGGTCTCATATAAATACCATTGTGATTCGGACTTCTATCTTGTCCCACTCGAAGATATGCTGGCAGATAAGATGACCTATGGATTACTGGTACTTGACCGCAGGGAAGCCACCGTCGGATTGCTTAAAGGTAAAAGAATAGAATTATCAGACCATCTTACATCTAACGTACCTGGCAAACAGAGAAAAGGTGGGCAGAGTGCACACCGTTTCCAACAGCTTCGTCTGATAGCGATCCATGAGTTTTATAAACGCATAGGTGATGCTGCCAGTAAGGTATTCTTAAGCGTTGATGCCAAGGACTTTGAATCTGTGTTGATAGGAGGTCCATCACCTACCAAAGAAGAATTTAATGATGGGGAATACCTGCATCATGAACTTGAAAAGAAAAAAATGGGACTGTTCGATACATCATATACTGATGAGAGTGGATTATATGAACTGGTGGATAATGCTTCAGATGCCCTGATGAACCTGGATGTGATCAAAGAAAAGAAGGTTATGGAACGGTTTTTAAAAGAACTGGTCAATGACAGCGGGCGGGGATCATATGGTGAGAACGAAGTCAGGAAGAACCTGGAGATGGGGGCTGTGGAAGTACTTATATTGTCTGAGGATCTGCGACGTGTGAGATTGACTATACAATGTACTCAATGTAGTCTTGTTGATGCACTGACCAGGACAAGAAAAGCGGGTGATGAAGAACCGGTATTGCCTCAATGCAGTAAATGCCAGGCAAAGGTAAAAGTCACTGAATCAGTAGATATTATTGATGAAATGTCCACTGTAGGCGACCAGATGGGGACTCAGATAGAATTCATTTCAACTGATTTTGAAGAAGGTGCCCAGTTATTGAACGCTTTTGGCGGAATAGCAGCAATATTACGGTATAAGACTGGAATATAGATATAGTTCAACACAACCTGGCAAGATCATGGATAAGAAAACATATGAACAGATATACCACCAATTGAACTCAATAAAGGATATTAACAGATTATCACAGGAATTCTCAATAGGAACAGGTATTCTATCAAATATATTCCATCAAAAGACTGTACAGGCAGTCAAGAAATATCACTATCAAGTGGTACGAAAAGCACCTGATATGCTGAATTCATGGAGAAAAGGGGATACTCTGCTTGAGATTGCACAGAAGCACAATTTTCCAGCGGTACTTATTACATCGATCATACTCAAGGAAATGGGACATAAAAGCAAGGCTATCATTAAAAACCCGTATTTACTACAGGACTTGCGGCTAAGGAATGAGGTATTGCAGGCTATGGATAATGATTTTCATTACTCCCCGAAGGCTCATGCTATGCAGAGCATGCTTGGTAAAATGGGTGAAGATATCATCCATGAATGGTTGATAGACTGCGACATAGACTTCATTACAGAATCAGAGATGAGTAATACTCAGAATACTAAAACCCCTGACTTCCTCCTCCATGAACCCCTTACCATCAATGGTATCCCGATAAAGTGGGTAGAAAGTAAGGCTGTCTTTGCTGATGAGAGGGAACACAACAGGTACCATGAAAAGCAGTTCAAATTCTATGAGGAATTGTTCGGTACAGGCGTGGTGGTTTACTGGTACGGACTAATTGATGACATATGTCCTGGCAATTATATGATCATAGATCATACTTTTTTTGAAAATCCTAAGTATGATGTGAAAAAGCTGATAGACTCTCATATGTGATCGGTTAAGTGGTGAAACTTGAATACTCCCCTACCTGATATGCCTCCCATAACTTCTTCTAATTCAAAATCTATAATATCAGGCACATATGCCTTGAATACATATACATTATATCCTGTTTTTCTGGCATTTTCAATGGCATTCTCCTGCTCTGTGGTTAAAACTGTGTGTTTGGTCTTGACAATACACAATGAGGTCTGAGCATTGATCTTAAGAATGAAATCAAACTGATCAGGCCAGTTCTGTAGAAAATGTGCCAGTATATCCAAATTCTCCCATCTGGTTGTTGGTAGATAACTTTTTTGTACTGAATTCTCTACATACCAATCCTTGCTCATATAAGGATATTTGGAATACTGCTCATTTACCGTTTCATATGCCTCAATGATCTTATTTCTTGATTGTTTGAGATCAGTGAATCTCCAGCCCTGGTCTGTGAAATACCTTGCAGATATGATGTGTCCTATATTTTCAATGTCTTCTGCCAGCAAATGCATATTATGTACTTGATTCCTTTACATACGATTCAATAAGTGCTATCTCTTTTTTACCACCTATATAAATAGGTGTTCGTTCATCTACCGTTGCAGGTTTGACATCCAGCAGGTTGCCTCTGCCATTAGATACTGCACCTCCGGCTTCATAGACCATCTTACCCATTGGTGTTCCTTCAAAGAGATGCCTTAATTTTCCAGTATCTTTACCTACAAAGGCAGGATAGGTGAACAATCCACCTTTGTGTAGTATCTGGTGAACGTCTGCTACAAAGGATCCTGAAAACCTTAACTTATAACCTTCTGATTCCAGTTGTTCTATGAATTTTTTGTGATATGGCATATAGTCTTTACGCAATGCGCCCGGTGCATATATCTTACCGTCAGAAATGGTCAGGTCTTCTTCCATTAACTTAAACTGGCCGTCTTTGTCCATATAAAACTCATGAACACCGTTGCCAGTAGTATAAGTAAGAGTGGTTAAGGGTCCGTACAGGATGTACAGTGCACCCACCATGGTATTACCTGGTTCTAATACATGTCCGGGATATAGCCCTACGATCGTACCAACTGCTAAATTCACATCGATCAGGGATGAACCATCCAGCGGATCAATAGTTACTCCGAATTGATTCTTTGCACCCTCTACTTCTATGATATCAGGCTGTTCTTCAGTGGCTATCCACCTGACAAGACCTGATTTTTTTAATGCTTCGATCAGTATCTCATCGGCCTTTTTATCAAGTGCCATCTGGGTCTCGCCGTATACATTTTTTGTGTCGGCTGCTCCTCGACTGCTTATGAATTCGTCTCTGATCACACCACCCTGTTTGCTAAAAAGCATGATAAGTCGTGTAATTTCATTCTCAGTTCCTTTTTTCTTTAGATGTTCCTCAAGGTTCATACTGTTTATTACCCTCCTACACTGGTATTGCTTAATCTGTACTATTTGTTAGTATAATAATTGTCAATAATTGATTAAAGAGATTTCGGTGGCGATTCTGATAATTTCTTTTGATAAGCCTTCCACCCCCTACATCACTTTGTATGCCATCGACAGATTTTACTGAATACTAATTCAGGTTTAATCTCGGCTAAACTTCGTAATTTGGTATCTACTTCGAATTAGAAATGCCAGATTACATTCTAATTTGATTGCTTCAATTTTCAGTTATAAAAATTTTCGTAAGATTTAAATACTTTATTGACCTATATACTTTAAATTCTACACGTCATTCATTAAGAGAGAATTGGTAATTATTCAACATACTAAATGAGTTCATACAGAGGACAAAACAGATTATTTTATCAATATCTAATAAAATAATTATAATATTTTATTTGTTTAAAAAACTACAATCACACCAACCTCTCAACTGATGACATAGAATATTGAGTTAGAGGTAAAAATAAATGGGTAAACGCACGCGTATTATAAATGATCCTTCGGATCTGGTTCCACTTCTACGAACATTTGGTTCACAAACCCACAAAAAGGTTTTCGATTATCTTCTTATAGATTGGTTCACTGAAAAAGAACTGATAGATAATCTTGATTTCGATACTGAAGAAAGCCTGAATATTTTGAAAAAAGGCGGTTTGATCGAGAGTAAATGGAGGATGCCGGAAGCTGGAAAAACACCTGAAAAGGAGTACCATACTTCATATTCCAAAATACAGGTTAATTTCCAGTGTTCTATTGAAGATCTATCAGATCTGATCGAGATCACTTTTGGCGCTGAAAACGAATATAGAGAGATGATAGAACAGATCGAGAATGAAGTTATCAATGGTAACCAGTCTATGACCGGTCTATCCAGAGCTATTGGAACCAGTCCACTGCATTTAAGAGGTGTAGCAAGGCGTTCTAATAATTTATTAGTAAAAGGTCAAAGGATTGAGTTTGTTGGTGTTGAGAAATGATAAATGTCATTAATTATACTTATCAAACCAACCCGATCAAAGTATATACTGTTACCTTTTAAAAATGGCAGTAATACTGCAATATTTAATGGTGTCCTGATATTACAGCATACATCAAAAGGCCCCAGGCCATTCAAATTCAGGATCATCGATGAAAAAGTTGAGGATGTCAGAACTCCCGGCGAAGCAATAGACCTGCTTAGAATAGCTGATCTTATTCTTATTGCCCGATATGGTGATGAGACATCCCAAAGGGATATCCAAATGATGCTGGATGGCTATCAATTACCCTTTACGACAATAGATGTTTGTCGAATATGTGTCAATGAAGGAAGGTTCTCTCCAGTAGATTCCAGTTGCATCAGATATAAAGGTGAATTCATTTGTGATAACTGCGGACTATCGGAACTACATAGAGAAATATCACTGAGTCATAAGAAACTGACTGAAGAGGGAATTGAAAGACTGTTCAATCAACTGCTCAAGACCCGGGATATGGATCGAATGCTAATGCTCCTTGATCCTAAGAAACTGGATCGCGAACTGACTTTGTTTGATCGTGTTCAAGCCAGTCGCTTTGAAAAAATCACAAAGGTCAGGGACCTGAACATTAATGGCAGATTAAAAAAGGTATTACCAGGATCTTTACTGCCTGTCCAGTCCATTGCAATTAGCTCAGGACTATTAGAAGGTACGAACCAGCTCGTGGTTTCGGCAACAGCTACCGGTAAGACCCTGGTCGGTGAAATTTGCGGTATTGAAAATATACTGCAAAATAAAGGAAAGATGCTGTTTATGGTTCCTCTCGTTGCACTTGCCAACCAGAAATATGATCAGTTCACAAATAAATATGGTAAGCTTGGACTTACCACTGCAATAAAAGTGGGAAAGGGCCGCATTAAAAAGGGCAAACATACCAGGATGCGTACATCCCTTAATTCAGATATTATAGTGGGTACATACGAGGGACTGGATCATTTAATGCGTTTGGGCGGTATAGGCAGGCTTGGGAAAGTTGGTACAATAGTAATAGATGAAGTGCATATGATAGAAGACCATGATCGAGGACCAAGATTAGATGGTCTGATCAGCAGGTTAAGGTTTTTCTACCCAAAATGCCAGTTCATTTATCTATCAGCAACTGTGGGCAATCCTAAATGGCTGGGAGATAGTCTGGGGACAGTACTGGTAGAATATGAGGAACGACCAGTACCTCTTGAGCGTCACCTGGTTTTTGGTGGACCTTCCGAGAAACTACGGCTTATTGACCTTTTTGCAAAAGAAGAATATAACCGAAAATCATCAAAGGGTTTCAGGGGGCAGACTATGGTATTTACTAATTCCAGACGGAACTGTCATAAAATATCAGAGTCTCTTAAGATTCCTGCGGCAGCTTACCATGCAGGTCTGCCATATAAACAACGCAGGAAGATTGAAGAGGATTTTGGGAATGGAAGGATTCCGGTTATAGTTACCACAGCAGCACTGGCGGCAGGCGTGGATTTTCCCGCATCCCAGGTAATATTTGAGAGCCTTGCTATGGGTATAGAATGGATAACTCAAGGGGAGTTTTTACAAATGCAGGGCAGGGCCGGGAGACCGGACTATCATGATCGGGGAATGGTTGTACTTATTGCAGAGCCAGATAAACAAATTCAGCATGGTGAGAGCGAGGATCATATAGCGTTCAGGCTGCTTCGCGGCGAAGTACCTCCAATCACTGTTGAGTCGGATGAAGACTCCGGACTTGAACAGGTTCTGGCATCCTGTGCCTTATGGGATGATAAACATATCCTCGAATCAGTCGAATCATTAAGGTTGGGGGGAGGAGATGTAGACTATTTACTACATCGATTGCATGATCTGGAATGTGTCAAAATCAATAATAATAAAATATGGCTTACCAAGATGGGGCGTATAATGATTACACATTTCCTGAGTTTGCAACAAATGAGTACCATAAAGGATGGGATATGCTCAGGACTTGAACCTGTGGATATCCTGGTCTCGCTTGAAGTATTTGACCAGGCATTCTTTGCAGGGGCCGATCGAATAGCTGCAAGCTTGAATGTCCGTCTTCCTTCCAGGGTCTTCCAGGGTGCAGCAATGGAAATGGCCTTATCAGGAGAAAGTCTGGCAAGACTGGACAATGCCACCAGACAAAAATTAATAAATTTTGCCAGCGAATTTTTGAGTTGTGAATGCAAGTATACCCCCTACTGCGGATGTCCTGAGAAAAAATTCTCAAAAAGATTATTTGATCTACGGCATGAGGGATTATCACCTGGTAGGATAATCGATGCTTTAACTGCACAATATGGGGTTTTTGCTTATCCGTCCGATCTATTAGAGTATCTTGAAAGTAGTGTAAGGCATCTTGAAGCTGTTGTTGAAGTTGCTTATGTACAGGGGGATGAAATCTCAGGTGAGAAGGCGGATAAGTTACTTAAGTACCTTGTTGGATAATGCTGCTCCGA
>MZXQ01000109.1:8271-15720 GCA_002926195.1 Candidatus Methanomarinus sp. HR1
TTTTCTATGGCAATGTCTAAGAAGGATATGGGAAGGAAGGCTTCAAAGAAAAAGGCACAATTGGAAGAACTTGAAATAGAGGCTGCTTCAGGAACGGGTGACGCAAAGAGGAGACTTGCGAAGGCTAAGAAAAAGAGAAAATGACCAACACTTCCACGATAACAACCTGGTGTCCATAAACTTTATTTGCACCACTTTTTAAGTTTAAGGAAATTATACTATTAAAAAGTACACCCCAATAATACGAAACAGATAAGTACAATAGTGTAAATTCACAATTGAGTTGAAAGGCAAATAATATTATTTATCCTGATCCCGCCTTAACTCAGCCTGGTTAGAGTGCGCGGCTGTAGTTTGTTCATGTGCTTTTTAGCACACACGCGCAGTAACCGCGATGTCCCCGGTTCGAATCTGGGAGGCGGGACTTTTTTTTTTACTAAAACCATATCGAAATATTTATGTTCATGTATAGTATTCATATTCTTTAAAACCAGTTACACTTATTGAAAGTAAATAATGATTTATTAAATAAGGTGGATTTATATGAGGAGAATAATATTTGGTATATTGATTGTTTTATGTTTATTTTATTTTGCATATAGTGTTACATCACCCAGCCATTTGCATGCAGATCATAAAATGGAATACTGTGGTGGTAGTGATTGTCATGATGTTGATTCCGATGCATGTCCGGGTGGATTGGACTTTCCGGATGCGGACTATTTAGAATACTGTCCCCAAGTAATGGGGAGTATTAACCTTCATGCGCAAATGGTGCCGTACGAATGTGATAGATGTCACCAGTACGGAAAAAAACCTATGTATTCTAATTGTAACCTATGCCATGTTGAGCATCATGATCTGACGGACGTTGGTATCGATATATCAGATTCCGAATGCATTACATGCCATAGCAGCCACACTCTGATAACTGATGAGTCATGTGAGAAGTGTCATAGTAAAGAATATGATGAATTGAAGACACAGGGAGCCGCACACAATGAACTTAATAACAGTTGTTATTCATGTCATACCAAACATGCATACAGTATAAAATGCCTGGAGTGTCATGATGTAGTTCATGGATCAGGCATATCAACTGACTGTGTTGAATGTCACGAACCGCACACTCCAACTGATTTTAATTTCACTGTTGTGACCGCAGATCAGTGTGAACAATGCCATATTGATGTAGTTAATGAGTTCATGGATCACCCGACCCAACATTCAAATGTATCATGTGTTGAGTGTCACAAGGACCACAAGAGCGTGGGTGACTGCTATGATTGTCATGAGAATGTACATCCGCAACTCTCGGAATCAGATATGGATAAATGTTCAGGATGTCACGGTGATGCTCATTCACCGAGTAGATTCGGATAAATAATATCGGGTATCTTAAAAAAGATACCCTTAATTTTTCTTTTTTTTAACTCATATAATAAGTACTACCTGCAACAATTAGTTATTTTAATCTATCTTATCCGGGGAATCGGAAATGATCAAAGAAATCACCAATACATATAATGCAAAGGACCTTGAAGAAAAAATCGGCACTTTTTGGGAATCTATCAATGCTTATACTAAAACCCGACAACATAGAGCTAATGGCACAGATTTCTATTTTGTAGACGGGCCCCCATATACCACAGGTCATATTCATCTTGGGACAGCCTGGAACAAGATTATAAAAGACTCTGTCCTGCGTTATAAATCAATGAATAATTATTGTGTCTGCGACAGGGCAGGATGGGATATGCACGGTCTACCCATCGAAGTGAAAGTAGAGGAAGCACTTGGCTTTAAATCAAAGAAGGATATTGAAGCATATGGTGTGGATAAGTTCATTGATAAATGTAAAGAGTTTGCTTTGACATATAAAGATGAGATGACATATCAGTTCAAAGAACTGGGGATATGGTTGAACTGGGATGACCCTTATATGACGCTAAGGGATGAATATATAGAAGCTGCCTGGTGGACATTATGGCGTAGTTCAAAGAAGGGTTTATTAGAACAGGGTAAAAGAGTAGTGAACTGGTGTCCCAGATGTGAGACCGCTATTGCTGATAGTGAAGTAGAATACTGGGATGAAGAAGACCCATCTGTATATATCAAGTTCAAGATTAAGAATGAGGATAATACCTATATAGTTATCTGGACCACTACGCCCTGGACCATCCCTGCTAATATTGCTGTGGCTGTTCATCCGGGTTTTGAATACAGCAAGATCAGGGCATGGAAAGGGAATAATGAACATAACGAAATACTCTATGTTGCTACACAACTGGTAGAACATGTATTAAAACAGGGCAGATATACTGATTATGAGGTAATTGACCGTATGCTGGGTGAAGACCTGGTAAAGTTATCATATGAACATCCTCTGGCAGATAAAGTACCGGCTCAGGCCGAATTCGAACATAATATTTATATGGCTGATTTTGTTACAGCAGAGAACACTGGCTGTGTACATATAGCCCCCGGCCATGGTCATGATGATTTTCTTCTGGGTTCGGAACATAATATGCCACTCTATTGTCCTGTCGGCCCTGATGGTAGATACACCTCGGATGCCGGTGAATATGAAGGTAAATATGTCAAGGATGCAGATGAACAGGTATTAAATGACCTGGAGAAAAGAGGTAATCTACTGAAAAAAGAGATGATCATACATAGGTACGGGCACTGCTGGCGCTGTAAGACACCGATTATATATCTGGCTACTGAACAGTGGTTTCTGAGGATCTCTGACATCAAAGATGATATGCTCGCTGAGATTAACAAAGTAGACTGGTATCCTGATTGGGCTGGCTCTGCCAGGTTTACTGACTGGGTATCAGGTGCACGCGACTGGTGCATTAGCCGTCAGCGCTACTGGGGCATTCCACTGCCTATCTGGATATGTTCTTCATGTGAAAATAGAGAGGTTATCGGGACCATGGCACAACTTAAAAAGCGCTGTGGTATCAAAGACCAAATTGACCTGCACAGACCTAATGTAGATAATATCACACTTCCTTGCAGTTGCGGAGGTGTTATGAGGCGGGTTGAGGATGTATTTGATGTGTGGTTCGACTCAGCAGTAGCTTCCTGGGCTACTTTAAATTATCCACATGAACATGAAGACTTTGACAGACTCTGGCCTGCTGACTTTATTACCGAAGGACATGACCAGACCAGAGGCTGGTTCTATTCCCAGCTTGGAGCAAGTATGCTGGCTTTTGGCAGGGCACCATATAAAAGTGTTCTAATGCATGGATTCACCCTGGATGATTCTGGTAAGAAGATGAGCAAGAGCCAGGGGAATGTAGTATCTCCGGGAGAGGTAATAAATAAGTTCGGTGCAGATGCTCTTCGGTTCTATGTACTTTCATCCAATGCACCCTGGGAAGATCTGAAGTTCAACTGGGATGAGGTCAGTACAGTTAGCAGGATGCTTAATATCTTCTGGAATGTCTACCGTTTCCCGCTACCGTATATGGTTCTGGATGATTTCAATCCGGCTGTTACTACCTATGATATTGTAGAGTCCCACCTCAGACCAGAAGACCGCTGGATACTCAGCCGGGTAAACTCATTAGTACACACAGTAGAAGAAGCTATGGATCAATACAACCTTCATAGAGCTACCCGTCCGATTTCAGAATTTATTTTAGAAGATCTCTCAAGATGGTACATTCAACTCATCAGGCCCCGTACATGGATCGAAGGCGATGATCCTGATAAGCTGGCTGCATATTGGGTGATCTATGAAGTACTTGTTAAAACTTCAAAGATCATTGCTCCTTTTACTCCATATATGGCGGAATCCATATACCAGAATCTTGTACGCAATTTAGACTCAAGTACTACAGAGTCAGTGCATATGTGCGACTGGCCCAAAGCCGAAGCTGCTTTGATCGATACTAAACTTGAGATGAAAATGAGTGCTATTCGCAATATTGTGGAAGCTGCGTCCAATGCCAGGCAGAAAGTGAAACGAAAACTGCGCTGGCCTGTTAAAAGGATCATCATCGCCCCTGAGAACGAAATAACAATAGATGCAGTTGAAACACTTAGATCCGTACTACTTGACCAGACAAACAGCAAAGAAGTGATTGTTTTAAGTAAAGGTGAGATATGGGATGAACTTGGGTTAACAGCAGTCCCACAGCCTAAAGCTATTGGTCCTGTTTTCAAAGGCGATGCCGGTAAGGTTATTGCGGCTTTAGGTGACATTGATGCAATATCTATTCAGGATGCTATACATACTAAAGATCGGTTTGACATTGAGATATCGGGAGGTACTGCTGCAATCACAGCAGATATGGTTGTGTTTAAGCAAACCATTCCCGATCATATAGCTGCTGCTGAGTTTGCCGGAGGTACGGTCTATGTGGATGCTCTTTTGACAAGGGAGATTGAGTCAGAAGGATATGCCCGTGAGGTTATCAGAAGGGTACAGGATATGCGCAAGGAACTGGACCTGGATGTAGAAGCTGGAATTAAAGCCATTGTTCTAATCGAAGATGAAAGAGTATGCGACCTTGTACTTGACAGGGAATCGTATATCTCTGATGAGATCCGGGCAAAACTACTCATTATCGGAATTGAGATTAAGCCTGAAGGTGACATGGTCAAGGAATGGGACGTTGAAGGAACCAATATGAAAATAAGCATTACAAAGATGCAATGAAATTTAATGAATGGGAACCGCTGTATCGTGAAATTATCAACGATATGGGATATGATCCGGACCAGGATGCACTTTCTGCCAGGATATTATCCGAGATGTTATTTGAGATTAAACGATCAGCATCTCTTAAGACTCTTTTTGAGTTGATCAAAGATAATGATGTGTTGGTTTGTGGTAATGCACCTTGTCTGGGTGAAGATCTTCTTAAGATCGAGCCTTCTGAATATTGTATCATTGCAGCGGATGGTGCAACAGCCGTGCTTATGAATGCAGGTATTGTTCCACATATTATTGTAACTGATCTTGACGGTGATATTGAAGCTCAGATCGAGGCTAATAGCCAGGGTGCGGTCATGGTGGTTCATGCCCATGGTGATAATATTCCTGCTATTAATTCTGTGGTTCCGCAACTTGGTAATATAATCGGGTCAACTCAGGCGCAACCGCTTGAAAATGTATTTAATTTCGGTGGGTTTACTGACGGAGATCGATGTGTATTTTTAGCAAAGGAATTCCAGGCATCAGGTATAATAATGATCGGGTTTGATTTCAATGACCCGGATGTTACTGATGTAAAAAAAAAGAAGCTCAAATGGGCAAAAAAACTTATTTCGCTAGTATAGATAACAATCATTTAAGAGGAATACGAAAGAAGTCAAGTTTCTATTTATCCATTATCTCCCTTACTGATATCATGCCGAAGGTGAACTACATACTGAATGAGAAGAAGAATTATCGAATCGGGAGAATGGAGGAAGTTGACGTTGAATTATTTCTACAATAAGTGTGATTTTATTGTTCGGTTTACTTACACTCAAATACCTATATTAAGGAATTTACTTCGAAAAATAATGTTCCAGAGGTTGTATTCCAGCGATTTTAAGAATATTGATATTACTTTCGAGCAATTAAAAAAAACATTGTGTCAATATGAGGATGTTGAAGTAGAGGATGACTGCGTTGATAATTTGTACATATAAAGCGGATATAAAGAATGGAAAAATTGACAGAAGCAATTTTGATGCTAATGTTCAATTTTTAGAAGGAACTGGATTATTCAATGAAAATATAAAAATTTTAGAGATAGGTTGTGGCGCAGGAAGATTGACAAATTATCTTACTCAAAAAAGATTCAATACAATAGGGATTGATATCAGTAGTACATTAATAACGGAAGGGCGTATACATTATCCGGATGCAATTATTTTCATTGCTTCAGGAGGTGACATGCCAATTAAAGATTTGACATTTGATATTGTTCTGAGTTTTGATGTTCTTGAACATATTCCGGATGTGGATACACATATTAATGAAGTTCGGAGAATACTAAAACCCGGTGGATTTTATCTGCTTCAGACACCAAATAAACTTACTAATGTTCCATTTGAAATCATTAAGAATAATAGTTTTACAAGGTATAAAAAATATCACTGTTCCCTACAAACGTATTGGTCATTAAAGAAATTGCTAATATCACATGATTTTGAGGTGAAATTCAAAAAAATTCCCGTTATGAATGATTTTATTTATCAAAAAATTGAGAAAGTATTTGGGCGTGCCGGGAGTTTTTTATTAAAACTGGTAAATCCGGATCGACTACCTATGCCGATAAGAACGAATTTTTATGTTTGCGGGAGGAAAAATGAGGATTGGAATAGCGGCAAGAGGACTTAGTATACAATCAGGAGGTGTCAAGCAATATATAGAAAGCTTGATATCGGCTCTCCAAAAGATTAATAATAATAATAGTAATAAATATTATATTTTTTATAATTCAGACAGTTTTAAAGGGAGATATCCTAAAGCAAATGAGATAGTATTGAACTCTTCTTCTAAGTTGTTTTGGGATTATTATCTTTTACCGAAAGCAGTAAAAGATTATAAATTAGACATAATGCTTTTTCCCAAAAATGTAATGCCTTTTTTTATAAATTGTAAATCGATTATAGTAATTCACGATTTAGCATACTTTATGCATGAACTGAATGCTTATCCTTTGATCGATACAATTTACATGCGTTTGATGATTAAATCTTCTGTTAGACGTGCCAATCACATAATTGCTATATCTGAAAATACAAAACAAGATGTTATGAAAATGTTAAATGTTAAAACTGATAGGATTAGTATCATATATGAAGCAATGGATGAAAATTATAAACAGATCAATGATGAGATAAAATTGGCTGAAATTGAAAAAAAGTATAATCTTAACAACAGATTTATTTTTTATTGTGGCTCTTTATCCCCTAGAAAAAATATAATCAGGTTATTAATAGCCTTCGATACAATCAAAGATAAAATACCACACAAATTGGTTCTAACAGGAGGCAAATCATGGAAAGATAAAAAAGTGCATAATTTAATTGAAAAAATGGGGGATGATGTGATTAAACTTGGCCATGTTCCGGATGAAGACATGCCCATGCTATATAATTTGGCAGATCTTTTTATATATCCATCTCTATATGAAGGATTTGGTTTGCCAACATTAGAGGCAATGGCATGTGGTTGTCCCGTTATCGCATCAAATACATCATCTATTCCAGAAGTCGTTGGTGATGCCGGGATAATGGTTGATCCGTATAATGTAGATGAAATGGCAAAAGCGATGTATGATATATTGACAGATGATGAGTTAAAAGATGACATGGTTAAAAGGGGTCAAAAAAGAATAAAAAAATTTAGTTGGGAAAAATGTGCTAAAGAAACATTATATGTACTTGAAAGAATATATAAGAATGAATAAATAGAGAGATTTCAATAAAAAA
>MZXQ01000311.1:0-3822 GCA_002926195.1 Candidatus Methanomarinus sp. HR1
ATAGGGTTGACTTGACACTAGTTATACTTGATATACTACAAAAAAAAGGAACATTACATGCAAAACGTGATAACTGTTAGAGATCTGACAAAGAACTACAACGGACTGATGGCAGTAGATCATATCAATTTTAACGTAACAAAAGGCGAAGTCTTTGGTTTTTTGGGACCGAACGGCGCCGGTAAAACCACAACGATCAGAATGCTTACCGGTATTATCAAACCAGGTTTCGGTCAGATCAGTATCATGGGTTTTAATATTGCACGTGATCCGATCAAAGCCAAACAGTTAATGGGAGTTGTTCCTGAGATGTCGAATGCATATATTGAGCTATCTGCCTGGGATAACCTGCTTTTTATGGCAGATCTATACGGTGTACCAAAAAAAACTGCCAGACAAAGAGCAGAAGCACTCCTCGGACTATTTGACCTGTATGATAGGAAAGATCATAAGATCAAGAATTTTTCAAAGGGTATGAAACAAAAGATCATCATCGCCATGGCGCTCATGAATGAACCCGATATCCTTTTTCTTGATGAGCCTACATCAGGGCTGGATGTACAAAGTGCCAGGCTTATCAGGGATATTGTAAGAAAATTAAATAAGGATGGAAAAACCATTTTTCTTTCTACTCATTATATGGAGGAAGCAAACGAATTATGCAACAGGGTAGCGATCATCAATCATGGAAAGATCGCTGCTATCGATGCTCCTGAGCAACTGAAGATCCGTATAGGTGGACTACAGCGAGTAGAGGTCAGTTTTAATAAACCTGCAGATATATCTGAACTCAGTTCCATACCTGAGATCATCAATATCAGGAAAAAAGGAGATAAATTGGCTCTGTATACAAATGAACCGGGTAGTATAATCTATAAGCTGGTGGATTATTCAAGAGCAAACAATCTGGAGATGGTAACACTACATACACTTACTCCTTCACTGGAAGATGTCTTTATCACACTTACACAGGAGGTGGGAAAATAGGTCCCACTCAGATGATGCGTGCTTATGCAATTGCCAAAAAGGACATGCGCATCTATTATTTGAAAGGACCGGTGGTAATATTCGGAGTTCTTTCCCCCACATTCCTTTTCCTGGCATTTATTGTAGGAAGAGATCTTCCAATTGATTTTCTTATTGCCGGGCTGCTGGGTATGACGGTCTTTTTTACCTCAACATCAGTTTCTCCTGTTGTTGCACCAACAGAGACACAATCCAGGAACCTGGAGCGGCTTGCAGCCAGTCCTGTTTCCATTACAACAATATTGATAGGAGATATACTTGCATCCGTATTCTTCGGAGTAGCAATCTCATTTATCCCTGTTTTATTAGGAATAGCTATGGGTGTGACGATCATACATCCCTTTATTCTTATTCTTGGTATTGTACTTGCTGCATTCTGTTTCTCAGCAATGGGCCTTATATTCTCATCCACGCCAACCAGTATGACATCTACTGTGATGATGCTGTCTACAATGATAAAATTCCCACTGGTTTTTATAAGTGGTATATTTATTCCAATAGGAGAACTGTCATTATGGGGAAAGGCACTGGCTTCTCTATCGCCGTTGACATATATAACCGACCTGTGCCGGTATTCAATTCAGGGTAATACTTCTAATTATTATCCTGTCGTACTTGATATCAGTGCCCTCATAATATTTTTAGTGATCTTTATGGTAGCAGCAGTCAAACTCCATGAGAGGAGCCTCCCCAAACGCCTGTAAATACAAATCCTTATTTACTGCAAATAGCATCAAGTATTATTATTACGGTGACAATCCATGCAGATATTACTCATTCATTCGGACTATATAGCATATGAGGTGAAAAAAGAAACACCTGTTGCAGAAAAAATAGATGAACAGATGCGCTCCGGTCGATTAGACGAGGCCCTGACAGTATTCATAGCTGTAGAAAAATCAGATGAATCTGATCCCAAAAGAGCTGTTGCTTCAACACTTGATGAGATAAAAAAAGTGGCATCTCAGCTCAAGGCCCAAAATATCATGCTTTATCCTTATGCACATCTTAGCAGTTCGCTTTCTTCCCCTAAAGTAGCAATAGCAGTACTCAAGGACTTAGAAATTGCATTAAAGGATGAGTTCACTGTCAAACGGGCACCGTTCGGGTTCTATAAGGCATTTGAGATAAAATGTAAAGGACATCCGTTATCCGAACTATCCCGGACAATAACTATTGATGAGACTATCACACCAAAAGCAGCAGCAAAAGAAGAAATCGTAAGTGAAGCTATCAAGGCGGAAGAGAAAGCCAAATCATACTGGTATGTCTTAACTCCTGATGGGCAGATGCAAACCTTCGAGGATTTTGATTTTACCGGATATGATAACCTTAGAAAGTTCAAAGACTATGAAGTATCCAAAAGCCGTGAAGTGGACAGGATACCACCTCATGTGGAACTCATGAGGCGCCTGGAGATCGCAGATTATGAACCAGGTAGTGACAGCGGTAATATGAGGTTCTATCCTAAAGGCAGGATGATAAAGAGCCTGCTTGAGACCTATGTACTGGAACGCTCAGCTTCGATTGGTGCAATGGAAGTAGAGACTCCTATCATGTATGATATGAACCACGCCACTTTAAAAAAATACCTGGACCGTTTTCCTGCTCGACAGTATTCTATAGAGTCCGACAAGAAGAGCCTGTTTTTGCGATTTGCTGCATGTTTCGGCCAATTCCTTATGAACCATGATATGACCATCTCATACAGGGACCTGCCATTAAAGATGATCGAACTGACAAGGTATAGTTTCCGTAAAGAGCAAAGAGGCGAAGTAGTAGGACTGCGCAGACTGCGTGCTTTTACCATGCCTGATATGCATACTCTGGCGTCAGATATGGAACAGGCGATGATGGAGTTCAGGCAGCAGTATGATATGTGCATCAGTGTCCTGAAGGATATGGGCATAGGACTTGAGGATTATGAAGTCGCTATACGGTTCACCCGCGATTTCTATGAAGCTAACAAGGCATTTATCACAGAGCTTGCCCGTATTGTGGATAAACCGGTAATTATTGAGATGTGGGACCAACGGTTCTTTTATTTTGTATTAAAATTTGAGTTCAATTATATTGATGCCCTGGACAAAGCCAGTGCACTGTCAACTGTTCAGATAGATGTTGAGAATGCCGAACGTTATGATATAAACTACATAAATGAACAAGGAAATGCAAAACACCCCTTAATCCTGCACTGCTCACCCAGTGGCGCAATTGAGCGTATCATCTATGGACTGCTTGAGAAGAACCATATGATAACCCGCTCAGGTGGAGTGCCCATGTTACCTGTCTGGCTCTCGCCCACCCAGGTAAGAGTGATCCCGATTGCCGAGAGGCACAGAGGAACAGCGGATGAAGTAGCTCATATGCTGGGATGCAGGGTGGATATCGATGACAGGGATGAGACTGTAGGTAAAAGGATAAGGGATGCAGGTAGAGAATGGATACCATATGTAGCTGTACTGGGTGATGAAGAACTGGCAAAGGGCGAACTTACCGTTACTATCCGCTCAGAGAGTGAGCCAAAAAAGCCTAAACAGGTGAAGATGAAGGCATGGGATCTGTCTGCCAGAATACAGACAGAAACTGCAGGACTGCCGTATAAAAGTATTCCTTTACCAGTGTATCTGTCCACCAGGCCAAAGTTCGTTTAAGTGGAAAGGCTTTTAATTAATTAATGAGTAAAGAGAGAGGAATATCAGTTATTTCATTGCGGGACAGTAGGGTAGCCTGGCCGATCCTCGGGCGTTTGGGGCGCCTGGACTGCGGTTCGAATCCGCGCTGTCCCATTTTATT
>MZXQ01000311.1:3886-4382 GCA_002926195.1 Candidatus Methanomarinus sp. HR1
TCAATGGATATTGAATATTATAAGGAAATGTATCCGGAGTGGAATAACCAGATGCATCCACTAATGGTATTTCTAATAATATTCCTGACAATCGGCCTCTTTACAATAATATCATATTTACATATTTATTATACTAAAATAGAGTATCTGTTTAGCTGGGATGAAATTCCAGGAAACGATGACAAGAGATTCATTGAATTTCTAAAAGATGAATTAAAGATTGAATGGGTAAAAATAGAAGATATTAGTAAAATCGATGACGGTAAGACCATAATTGTATCTAATAAAGAAAAATCTCTTTCGTTAAAACTTAGTAATGAGAAAACCAAGGTCAACCTAAAAATCGATGACGATAGGGTCTATGAGTTTACTGTAAAGACAGAGAATGGTAAGCTAAACATATACATATAGAAATTGAAATATCCCTTAAAAAAATGTGGGAGAGAATTTATTGCAGGAAACTTTAGAGGAAAACCATCAAAGAATACGAAATATA
>MZXQ01000088.1 GCA_002926195.1 Candidatus Methanomarinus sp. HR1
GCCTTATAAAATAACGAATTACAGCATTTATGCAGTTCCAATAAGTTCGTATAAAACATTAAATCAGACAATTTATGTATGTGACATTTCAGCTTCAAATAAATATAAACTAAATGGAACTGAATGGTATACTATCTTAAAAAACAAATTTGATGATTGTGAAGAAAAAGACGAACCAATGGTTGTGGTGTTGAATCCCTGGATAACTGGAAATGAAACTATTGGATATTGGCAGGCTTTTACTGGATTTTTAAACTATACAGACAATAAGAATATTAGTGTTGTTTCAACAAAGGAACTCGTAGATTATTATAATGAAACACCAATACCAACACAAATCATACAAGATGAAACACCTGGAACTCCTGCATTTGAAGCAATTTTGGCAATTTCATGTATTTATTTTATTGCTTGTGTCATGAGAAAAAGAAAAGAAAATTAATAATGTATAATTAAGCTTAGCGATGCCCCTGCAATTCTAAAAGAATGCAAAAACATCAAGTATGGGCGCTGATGTCCTAAAAATTTCATTGCAGGATACGTAACTTTCAGGACAATAAACCTTAAGTTGAAGGTCTCCTTTGCTACAAACGGGGATCGATATGTTTAGGTCCGCCACACTCTGGAGTATAGCAGGTGATGTTTACAAATTCACTTTTCTCCCCACATTGCGGACAAGCATCAGGCAGCATTGCCGCGGTCAAGGTGTAACCGCAGTTCTCACATCTCCAATAAGTCAGTCCACATTCCGGACAGATATCTCCTACGAATTTACCAGAGTCTGTATGACCACACAGTGCACATACAGACATCTCTTCTTTCTTTTCCATTATAACCACATCCTTCTATTTCAATATCTAATCGGCTTTTTTCTTAAGAGTATTGATTCCAATAACAGTGTATAATCCACAGTATCCAATTATTCCGGTTATCAACAGGATAAGTCCTATCAACATCATAATAATGGCCAGTCCACCAGATAAACCCATTTGTATAGGTCTTATTATCAGTATGGATCCGAGAATTACTCTAATAACTCGGTCAACCGTACCTTCATTTTTCTCCATTTATTCACCTCCTCTTCCTGTAACTATGATAATCTCAATTTCTTATATGCGTCGTCATCCACATAGATCTCAAGCATCTCATCTTTTGATTCACACATCATATTCATTCTCGCCCAGTTTTAGCTCACCTTTTTTCTGTTTTTCCATATAGTCTTCGATAGCGCTGTGCAGTGCATCTGCAGCCAGATTGGAACAGTGCATCTTAATAGGCGGCAGTCCATCCAGTTCATCCGCTACATCATTGCGTGTTATCTCAAGAGCTTCATCAAGCGTCTTGCCCTTTGCCATCTCGGTTATCATACTGCTGGTGGCTATAGCAGAGGCGCATCCGAAAGTTTGAAACTTAATATCCTTAATGATATTATCCTCTATTTTAAGCTGGATTTCCATCACATCTCCACAAACCGGATTCCCAACTCTTCCAACAGCATCAGCATCCTTGATAGTACCCACATTCCTGGGATTTCTGAAATGTTCCTTTACTTTTTCACTGTAATCGATATCCATATGATCACCTTGTTAAATTTCCCAATAGTCAATCTCCGTTATATAGCGGGGATAATGCCCTCAATCTATCCACTACTAACGGGAGGCTCTCTAAAACATAGTCTACCTCTTTTTCAGTATTCCATCTGTTCAGGGACAACAGCAGTGAACCATGTGCTTCCTCAGGCCGAAGCCCAATAGCGATCAGTACATGTGAAGGCTCCAGGGTCTTAACCGAACAGGCAGAGCCAGTAGATGCCTCAATTCCAAGGTCATTAAGACTTAAAATGATACTTTCACCCTCAATAAAACTGAACCTGTAACTGGCGATGTGAGGTAACCGCCGGGTCCTGTGTCCTGTCAGGTAAGCATGCTGCATGTTACCCAGTACTCCTTCGATCAATCGCTCTTGAAGAGACTCCATTCTTCCGGAATCGCTCTTGATCTCTTCTTTTATGATTTCACAGGCTTTTCCCATCCCTACGATTGCCGGGATGTTCTCAGAACCTGATCGCAGTCCTCTTTCCTGACCTCCACCTGTCATAACCGGTCTTAATAATATACCTGATCGTACGTACAGTGCACCTACACCTCTGGGACCATACAGATCATTAGATGAAATGGAAAGAAGATCTATATTATCCTGCTGCACATCAATATGGATCTTCCCTGCAGCAGCTACTGCGTCTACGTGAAAGATGATATCCTGCTCCCTCGTCATTGCCCCAATCTGTGCAATGGGCTGAATTGTGCCGATCTCACTGTTGGCATACTGACATGATATGATTATTGTCCTATTCGTGATCTCTGCTTCTATACGTGCCTGATCAACCAGTCCGTACTTATCCACAGGCACTGTTGTAACTTCAAAACCTTCACGCTGAAGATCCTTGCAGGTATTGACCACTGACATATGCTCGATGGCAGTGATAATTATATGGTTTCCTTTTTTCTTTTTCCTCTGAGCAGCCCCTCTTAAAGCAATATTATTGGATTCTGTACCACCTGATGTAAAGATTATCTCCTTACTTTGAGCTTTAATAAGAGAAGCAACAGATTCCCGCGCATTCTCCAGTGCCCTTCTTGCGTCTATACCTGAAGAATGGAGTGATGTAGGATTTCCCACATGGGTATCAAAATAAGGGAACATTGCCTCTATAACACGCTTATCTACAGGCGCACTCGAAGCATTATCCATATAGATTCTCATAAAGTGGATTCACCTCACTAGAACCACATTGTGCCGTCAGCTTCCAGCACAAGGTCATTAAGGGTTGCAGCTCCTACAATCCTGGCTTCTGGAATGAAATCGCCTCTGTTGAGCCCTATAAGCTGGCAGCTGGCTTCACATATATAAAATTCTACTCCAGCAGCCATGGTCTGGTCAAGTACTTGCTTAAGGTCTGGGAAATTACCGACCTTAATTTTTTCAGCTTCTCCATGTTTCATCACTGTAATGGCCATACCTAAGAAATAAATAGCAGCTTCTATCTCCATGGCTTTAGCGGTTTGGGCAAGTATCAGAGGTGAATACAAACGCTCAGGCGTATTCACACCACTGGTCTGCACATATAATATATTCTTTTTACTCAACTTTCATACCTCCCTGCTTATTTTGATCTCTTTATCAGGAAACGAAAATGGTCCTGCCTATCTTCAAAGTTTAATAGTTTGTGTCCCGTTCGCTTTGCCCATCTGGGAATATCCTGGGTTGATGCCGGGTCATCAGTTAGCACTTCAAGCACTTCTCCAACCGGAATGGAATTGATAGTTTCTGTAGTATTAAAGATCGGCATGGGACAGAATAAACCGATACAATCCAGTGTCTTATCAACATGTATTTCTGAATTATTACCCTGCGTCATAATATTCACCCAATTTAAAAGTTGTTGGTCTTAACATAACAATACTATTCGATCAGTTCCATATTTGCTTATTTCCCTGACTGCTTGGCTAGTTCCTCAACAACTTCTACAGGCAGTGCTTTTGCTAGATCCAGCTTGTTAACGCAATGAGTGGGAATCCCTCTCTTCTTTGCTTCTTCACGTAACGGTTTGGCTTTGATTTTCTTTACCATTTCTTCCAGTTCCATGTTAACGATACCTCCAGTAGTTTAGACTCATCTTTAATGATGTACTCATTACATTTTAATATTCCTACAGCTTATTACCTGGCTTTTAATGTGCCTTTTTTTACCTCTGCATCCTGTAAAAAAAGATTAACATGTACCGGACAATAAGCCCATGAGAGGCTCTTGACAAGATCGCAGGGGTATTCAAGACAACTAAGACATGATTGGATATTTATTTTAGTAGCACAATCATAGATCACACAGTTGAGATCAGGATTATTTTCATTCTCAACCAGGCAGCCCTTACAAACCAGACCTAAATACATGCATATTTCACATGCTTTACCACATTTACCATATTCCTTAATCATATTTTCAACTCAAATTATATTTTATAGATCACAACAATCACTTGGGAACAAACCAAAGAGGTTACACAAAAGAGAACAAAATCCTCGCTGACGCTCGGATTTTCTTGACCGACATTCCCGAGGAATGGAGGATTAGAAGATTCAAAAAATCTTCGTCCGGCATTCCCGAGGAATGGAGGATTAGAAGATTCAAAAAATCTTCGTCCGGCATTCCCGAGGAATGGAGGATTAGAAGATTCAAAAAATCTTCGTCCGGCATTCCCGAGGAATGGAGGATTAGAAGATTCAAAAAATCTTCGTCCGGCATTCCCGAGGAATGGAGGATTAGAAGATTCAAAAAATCTTCGTCCGGCATTCCCGAGGAATGGAGGATTAGAAAATGTGAACGGAGTGAGCATTTTCGATATATCAAGTTATACTTGATATACTAAAATAGAACTCTGTGCACCTCTATCTCCTGTTAATCAATTGCAATATATGTTGATTCTATACAATACTCACATAAGAACCGTGGGAGATCAAATTTCTTTGCTTTCACAGGCATGGGGTATTTGCCTTCCCATATCTCCAGATCTGCCCTTTGAGCATGTTCCATACATAATCCCATACCGCAGACTATACAGATACCAACAGCTTCCTCAGTCTTATTATTTTCATCACAGATAAAACATTTTAGCATATCTTTCACCACCTTAATAATTCTCTTTTAGTGCCGCATGGCAGGGCGGACAGATTATTCGTTTGACATGTTCCAGATCCGGTTTTAATCTGACCGGATATGTTCCATCCCAGATCGGTGTCTCTTCCCGGATCATATGTTCGCGGCATACTGCCATTCCACAGACAATACAAACTCCTATTGCATCGGTTTTTTTTCCTTGTTGTGCGCATATATAACATTTCATATTATTCTCACCTCATACCTTACGTTTCCATTCGAAACTGTGTAAAAGCATCAATAAAACCGTCAATAAGCTCAACATGTCCGTGTTCAAAAGATGCCATCATGTCAAAGAACTCCATTTGTTTCGGATTGTGTGTCCATGCTGCAAGTTTTTTATAGAATTTCTCATTCTTCTGCTCAAACCGTAGAGCACTCATCAGTACATCCAGATCACCCGGTTTTTCCGAAGTGAACTCACTGGTAAAAGAACTGGTAAAATCCGGTGGATGAGCCTCATTGAAACCGGATAAATGCCCGTTTTTTAGAAAATCATTGAGATATTCTATATGCTTGCCCTCTTCTGCTGCAAGATATTTGAATATATCCTTTGCAGCTATATCAATTGAAGTCCCGGTTTTATCAAGATAAAACTTATATCCCTGCTGTTCAATCGTAAGTGCAGTTTTTACTGCATCTTCAATGGTTTCAATGTTGTCAATTGAACCTTTAAACTCTATCATTATGTCTGTCGACATGTCTATCACCTAATTATCAACAATATTTATCAGGATTGTTATCGAATTCCTTCTTGCAGCCAGGGGCACAGAAATAATATTTATTCCCCTTGTATTCGGAAGTGTACTGTGCCGTTGATTCATCCACTGCCATCTTGCAGATAGGATCTATTGCCATTTTACATCACCTCATTTTCCAAAAAAAAATTGACTACTATCTATTTATCCCTGTTATGCTATATATTTCCTTCTGACTTTTTAATCAAATTCACATCTGACAAAATATGGAAAAATATGAAGTAGTTCCTAATATATCTTACTATTGCAAGCCTCAAGCATAAGCAATTTCTTCTTAAGTTCGGTCCTGGTATTAAACCATCCTCCTATCTTGTTTTTTCCTACTACCCTGTGACATGGTATGATAATAGGATACGGATTTTTTGATAATGCCTGTCCGACTGCACGTGCTGCATTGGGTTTACCGATACAGTCTGCAAGTTCCCCGTATGTTATTGTTTTTCCATAATGAATCTTCCGGGTCTCGAAAAATACTGTCTGTGTAAATTCCGGCAGGCTGGATAAGTCTGTTTCATATTTATTAAAATCTATTATTTCACCGCTCAAGTATTCCAGGAGGTCATACAAATATTCAGATAGATCAATTTCACCTCCGTATGCATTGAAATTGAAATTGATCTTTATCTTGTTATCGTTAAACCAATTATTCAAGTACTGTAATGTATATTCACATATTGTGTCCGTATTCATGTTCTATCTCACAAATTAAGGATTGTTGATGAAATATATATTTTAACTTATTTGTACCTATACTCATAAAACGTAATCTTAGTATACCATAAAACAATATATCATAGAGGTTCCACAAATGAAAAAATCATTAATCTCGCGTTATTTCGATAATCCCATCCTCACAAAGGATGATGTACCCTATCCAGTAGAAATGGTTTACAATGCAGCAGTAGTAAAGCATAACGATGAGTATATCATGTTGCCCAGGATGCACCTGCGCAGTGGGCGCTCCATTATAGGGATTGCAAGAAGTCAGGACGGATTTAATTTCAAAGTTCATGATGAGCCCTTCTTGACTCCGTCGTCAGACAGCATTTTTGGAGAATACGAGAAATTCGGAGTAGAAGATCCCAGGATCTGCCATATAGACGGTGAGTATTTGATCACATATAGTGCATATTCCAGACACGGAGTACGCATTGCTCTTGCCAGTACCCGTGATTTTATTCATATTGAGCGTATAGCTTTAATATCACAGGCAGATATGCGTAATGTTGTCATCTTTCCACACAAATTCAACGGGCAGTATGTCAGGCTTGATCGGCCACATTCGGAAATATCGCCATGGACCATCTGGATATCCTATTCTCCCGACCTCATCCACTGGGGACGCTCAAAGGCACTAATAGCCCCGGTCTCCTATCACTGGGACCAGATGAAGACCGGCCCCGGAGCAACTCCGATAAAGACTCAGGCAGGATGGCTGAATATCTATCATGGAGTTTATCCCACCATGAGCGGTTCGGTCTACAGGCTTGGTGTTGCCCTGCATGATCTAAATGATCCTTCTAAGATCCTCGGAGTAGCAGATGACTGGATACTGCAACCCGAAGATCCATGGGAAGTATCAGGATATGTCCCTAATGTAGTCTTTACCTGCGGGGCTGTACCTGAAGACGATGGAACAGTGAAGATATACTGGGGTGGAGCTGATCAGGTAATGTGTGCAGGTACTGCCAGACTGGATGACCTGGTAAAGCTGTGCCTGGAGCATCCCAGAAAACCACTATAGTCATGATTCATATCTGGTAATATCATCGTCTCCCACATATTCTCCTAATTGTACTTCGATAATCTCCAGCTCACCTGAACCAGGGTTAAATATCTTATGTCTAACACCTATGTGAATAAAGGTACTCTCACCCTTTTTAAGAATCGACTCCTTACCGTCGATCGTAACACTGGCTGTTCCTTTTATCACTACCCAGTGCTCTGTCCTGTGATCATGAGTGTGTGTGCCAATTGTCTTATGTGGCATAATACTGAGCCGTTTGATCCTGTGCCCGGGTGAGCTTTCCAGAGTGGTGTGTGAACCCCATGGTCTGTAAACGATCCTGTGAAGAGTTAGTCGCTCATCACCCTGGTTTTTCAGAATTGTTACTACTTCTTTTACTTTCTGGCTACTGCGTCTTGGGCATACCATCAAGGCATCTCTGGTATCTATCACGATTGTATCATTGATGTCTATCAATGATACAGCCTTTTTCCTTGTTGAATATATGAGATTACCTGTAGAATCAAGAGATAGATCGTCGCAGTTATGTACGATATTACCCTTTTCGTCCTTTTCGAACTCCTGATACAAAGCATCAAAATTACCCAGATCACTCCATTTATGTACCAGTTTGACAACTGTAATCTTATTTGACTTTTCTAAAATACCATAATCAACAGATATATTTGGTACAGTATTATAGATATCTTCAATATACTTTCCAGGGACACAGAACTCGTTCCACAACTGCGGTGCATGCAATTGAAGTTCTGCAAAGAATAATTGAGTGTTAAACAAAAACATTCCACTATTCCACATATAACCTTTTTTAATATACTGTTTTGCAGTCTCTATATCCGGTTTTTCCTTAAACTCTGAAACAATATAACCTGATTCAATAGGCAGACCCGGTTTTATATATCCATACCCTGTATGTGGGCCAGTAGGTACTATACCAAATGTCACAAGATGATCATCTGCCAGTTTCTTTGACCTTGCAATCGCATGCATAGCATTGATATCCAGCATGTGATCGGATGAGAAGATCCCAACAACAGATTTACCAAACCGATTCTCAATCTCACGCATTCCAAAACATATTGCAGGAAGTGTATTTTTTCCTTCGGGTTCGACCAGGATATTCTTTTTTGGTATCTCATATCCAAGTTCTTCTATCTGTCCGCTCACAAAGAATTTCTGGGCCCCGGTGGTAACAACAAATATTGCCTCAAGGTCAGATATCTCAAGACATCGAATAAATGTATCCTGAAATAAAGAGGTTTCATAGATCTTTAAAAACTGCTTTGGATATAACTCCCGGCTTAAAGGCCACAGACGTGTCCCTGACCCACCAGCGAGTATAATTGATTTAATATTTTCATCTCCTGTTTTTTTTATTTAGCGGTGATTTTCAAACTCATATCCAGCCATCGTGCTGAATGTATTAGCGAGCCCATGGAAATTACATCCACGCCAGTAGCAGCATACTCTGTGATGTTTGTTTCAACAATGCTGCCAGACGCTTCCAGTATTATATGGTCTCGCAACCTGGCATTATTTAATGTATTGATACATTCTACAATCTCATCAGGCTGCATATTATCAAACATTATAATATCAGCACCTGAACGGGCAGCAGTTAGCATTTCAATGCTGTTGGATACTTCTACTTCGATCTTTTTTGTGAAACTTCCCATTTTCTTAGCTGCCTTTAGTGCTTCTTCAATTGTCATAACTGCTATACAGTTTTCCTTAATCATTATCGCATCTGAAAGACCGTATCTGTGGCTATCTCCGCCTCCGTATCTCACCGCTTTTTTCTCGAACTCCCTGAATCCAGGCGTGGTCTTTCTGGTACAAGCCACCCTGACGCCACTGGCAAGATTTACACATCTGGCTGTCAATGTAGCGATCCCGCTCATTTTACATAGAAAATTGAGGGATAATCTTTCAGCTTGCAGTATATCCCTGACCGGCCCACATATCTTTACAATCACATCACCGGACTGTAATAAATCTCCATCCTTAAGCTTTGAATTCGATTCCAGCCCAAAATAATCAAAGACCTGTTGAGCTTCTTCCAGTCCGCAGAGTATTCCATCCTCTTTAGTGATCACTACGAAATGGGCCCATGTTTCTGGTAAGATAGAATATGAAGTATCATCCTGCCCTATATCTTCCCGGATAAAACGTTCTAGTTCCGTTATTAGCAATATTGATCCACCCTATTGACATATTGAATTTCATACATTTATTGTTATCGTTTTATTTTGCCGAAGATTATAAGGTTCATAGAGTCTTCATCCGACATTCTAAAGGAATGTAGGATTAAATATGAAGGATTTTCGATATATCAAGTTATTATACTATAAAAAGAATAACTTAATATATATTAAGTGTGCATTAAATAATGATAATCATGGGTTCATTTGAGAAAATATTTGGAAAAACCGCTCAGCTTACTGTCATGGAAAACCTGCTTAAGAACCGCGGTAATACTACATTTCTATTCGGTATAGCTGAAGAGACGGGTTTATCGCATTCAAGTGTGTCCAGAGTAATGGAACCATTATTGAATCTGGGTATCGTTAACGAAAAGAAGGTAGGAAAAACATTCAGGACATTTACCCTGGATGAGGAAAATGAACTTACCAAGAAATTATTGGAATTCGATGGGGATGTAAGTAAAATAGTAGAGTAATAACCACCTAAAGCTCTTTTTGTAGCATATCAAGTATAACTTGATATATCGGAAATGTTCACTCCGTTCACATTTTCTAATAACAATGACCGAAAAAATCGCTGTTGAACTAAGAGAAATTCTTAGAAACATCGAGTACCATGAAGGAGTGATACAGGAGATAATTGATGAGATCACAATCTTAATTAAAGAGATGGATACTGATCTAATAAAAAAAGAGACAGATTCTGCCATAAGAAATAAGGATAATGCCAGACTGATCGATCTTTTAAGCAAAATAATGGTTTTTCTTGAAAAAAAGGGTATATATAGACCGGATATCCCTGGAAGGCTTCCAAAACTTTTGGTCAATGCTCTCAATCAGGGAAATGAAAATATCTTTTCAATCCTAAAAAAAGCAGATATCCCTGATGAAATAAAGAAAAAAGAAGCAGAGTTTCTGGTATCCTGTTCCGCTATCACCCAGATTGGCTATATTCTTATAAATTATCTGGTATCTGAGGTGAAGGTATGCAATGCCGGGTCTCATGTTTTTTTAATAATGGATTGTTTTTCTTCTGACACAGTTCTATTCATCGACATCAGTATTGAATCTATCCGGGAGATCAATATTAAACAAATGTACAACCAGAAGGGTGATTTCTATTTCTTAAAAGATAAGGCCGAAATACAGGAGTTAGATCATGAGATCTATCAATTGTTGATCAATTACTATTCTTTTTTCCAGATAACTACTAAATCCGGTCTGAGCTATATCATACTTAACAATCTTGGTATTGTATATGATACAATAGGTAGATCAGATATGGCAATTGTTCATATCAAAGCTGCACTTAGACTGAATCCGAAATATATTGAAGCTCATAATAATCTGGCAGTAATGTATCATAAGACAGGATGCTCTATAGATGCAATAGCCAGGCTGCAAAAAGTATTAGTACACAATCCCGAATATTCACAAGGGTACTGTAATCTGGGGTATATATATGCTGATTTGAACAGAGATGATGAGGCAATTACCCAGATCAATGAAGCTATAAAGTATGATCCTAATCTTGCTCTGGCCCATAACCTGCTTGGAAATATCTATGCTGAGCAAAACAGATCTCATGAAGCTGTTGCTGAATTTCAGGAAGCTCTTAAGATAAATCCTGATTATTCCCATGCCCGTAATAATCTCGGACATGTCTTTTACGAATTAGGTAGATATGAAGAAGCGGTAAAGGAATTCCAGGAAGCTATCAGGCTTGACCCGCAATTTATCGAGGCTCACCAGGGTATCGGATCAGCCCTTTATGATATGGGTAAATATGATAAGGCTGCTCATTCCTGGGCAAAGGCAGTCTACCTTAAACCCGAACTGATGAAATCCGTACCGGAAACAATAAAGTTAAAAGTTACAATGAGTCTTTCAAGACTTAAATTTTCTAATTAATCCCTTGCTTAACTCCTTCAATAACCGCCAGAGTGATCTTCTTACCAATTTCAGTATACGGTCCTGCATAATCCATATAATCTCCTGGCTGTTTCTCATATGCTACAATTACCGCATCGGTGGTCGTTCCTAAGAAATCATATCCCATCTCCAGCAAAGCAAGCCCCTTAGCTTCCGTGGCTGTGATGATAGCACCTGCCATTGCACCCTCTGACAGGTTTCGTTCCATCACAAGAATAATATTAATAGTACCCGCCTCATGTATCCTGAAACCTGACGGATGTGTGATACCGGCAGTGACAAAGGTTGTCAGGTAATCATTCCTGATCACCTGCAGATTATCCATACTTACCGCAGTTAGGAGTCCGAAGTACGGCTTTGTTATTATAAGAGAATCAGTTAATTTGCCCAAATAATCTTTAGGTCTGTTGTGATTAAAATCCTGTTGTACATGATGATTGATCAAATAATTTACCGGCATACGACCGCCGTTAATACCTGAACTTATTGCTTCGAATTCACCTTCGATTACCAGTGTGGGTCCTTTAATTTCATATCTCATGCAGCGGCTCCAGAATAGGCATTACATTAATTGAGTTTGTCATTTGATTAGTAATAATCTGCACATCAATATTAAATGCACGCTTGATATTGGAGGAAGTCAATACCTGCGCTGGAGTTCCGGTTGATATTAAGTCCCCGTCCTGCAGTAAACATATCTTATTGCAGTAATAAGCAGCAAGATTCAGGTCATGAATAACTGCCAGTACTATCATACCTTTTACGGCAACATTCTTTACAAGGTTAAATATATCAATTTGATTGGTTATGTCCAGATGTGATGTAGGTTCATCCAGCAGCAGGATATTCGGCTGCTGAGCCAGAGCCCTTGCAATAATCACACGCTGAAGTTCACCACCGCTTAATTGGGTTATCAAACGGTCTTTTAAAAAAAGGGTATGTGTTTTTTTCATTGCATCCCTGACAATATCGATATCCTTACTGCTTTCGGAACCTTTGATATAGGGGGTCCGCCCCATCAGTACAATATCCTCAACAGTAAAATCGAAGTTTATTGATATTACCTGTGAGACCATTGCCACCATCTTAGCAATCTGCCTGGTTTTTATTTCATGTACATCTACTTCATTGATAAGTACAGCCCCTGATGTGGGTTTTATAGCTTTGACAATAGCCTTTAACAGAGTTGTTTTTCCAGAACCGTTCGGGCCGATGATCCCTACCACTTCACCTTTACTTACTTGTAGAGAGATTTGTTTTAGAACATGTATCGGTCCATAACTGACATTTAGGTCTTTTACTTCAAGCATAGAGTGTTTTTCTCCTTTTTCGCAGCAGGTAAATGAAGAACGGTGCACCGAACATGGCAGTTACAATGCCGACTGGTAATCCGAGCAGGCATAATATACTATCTGTTCTAGTAAGAGTATCTGCGAATATTAGAAAGATAGCACCCATTAGAGTTGATGCCGGAAATAGTATCCTGTGATCAGGACCGACTATGATGCGCATAATATGTGGTATGATAAGCCCTACAAAACCTATAAGCCCGCTGACAGATACGGCAGCAGCAGTTATCAGTGAAGAAAGTATAAGCACATACAGTTTCACCCGTTCGATATCAACTCCCATATACTGAGCCTGCTCCTCTCCCATCAGCATTACGTTTAGGCTCCAGGCATAACGATATAACATCAAAACTCCAACGATCACTAAAACACCTGTGATCTTTACTTCACTCCAAAGAACTACCCAGAATCCTCCCATAAGCCAGGCAATTAATTGATGAGGCGACTCTGTTTTGAATATGATCCATGAAGTGATTGCGTTTAAGAATAAACCAATAGCTATACCGGAAAGCAGAAGGATATCTACTGGCACTTTCCCGGCAACCCTGGAAATATTATATACGGTAAATATAGTCATTAGTGCTAAAATAAAAGAGATAAGCTGGACAGGTAATGCAAATATAAACATAGAAATAGCGGCTCCAAGACCTGCTCCGGATGATATCCCAATTATGTAGGGATCAGCCATTGGGTTTTTTAATAATCCCTGCAAAGCACAGCCTGCTGTGGCTAAAGCTGCACCAACCAGCCCGGCAAGTAGTACTCTGGGAAGGCGCACATCCATAATTATGGCCTCCTGACTCTCAGTCCATAGTTGTTCTATTGGAATAAATTGTGAAAGCAATATCTTTGCCGTGAGTACAGGAAAAATATCAGACGAACCAATAGAAACACTGATAGGTATTACTATAATAAGCAGTAATACCAGAATGATTATAACAGGCTTGTTATGTTGAATCAGAATAAAATCCTCCTTATTCGTCCGACATTCCCGAGGAATGGAGGATTAAAAAATGTGAACGAAGTGAACATTTTCGATATATCAAGTTATACTTGATATACTATAAAAATAATGTTAAATTCTTCTTTTTTGTAAATACACCATTAGTAATACTATGCTGATTGCAAATAAAATACTAAAATCCGGACTCTGGGATACATTAGTTTGATCTTCGGTCGCAATGACTGTTGCATTACTCTCAATTTCCGGTTCGATATAACCATATAGTTCTGTTAGTCCTTCAACTATCCTGGGACCTGCCAGTTCCATAACATTCGGGTCAGATATGGGATATACTTTATTATTCTTTACAGCATCTACAGTTGATAGTACTTCATTTTCGGTTATTGCTTCCATAATAGTGTATGAACCACCTCCCATACCTGAGCAGATAATTATCTCAGGGTTCCTGTCAATAATCTGCTCAAGATCAATGATCGGCCAGCCTTCTTCATCTACAATATTCATCCCGCCTGCTATTGTCAGAAGGTCATTAGGATATGAACCTGTGCCTGCGGCATACATGGGATCATGCCATACTATATATAGCACAGTAGGCTTATTAGAATCAGGGATATCTTTTGTCTGCGCACCGATATTCTCAATTTTTTGCTTCATATCCGTAGTGAGCAGAAGAGACGATTCATCATTTCCTGTTATATTTCCAACAAGTAGAATATTATCAAGAATATCATCAAGTGTTTTCGGGTTTAATGAGACCACTGTGAGATTCAGGTTAATTAATGCATTTACTGTTTCTTCGCCGTTACCGTATTCGGCAAGGACCAGATCAGGTGTTAGATTAACTACTGCTTCAATATCTACTGTAGAAAATCCACCTATCTTTGATAGATTAACAGCGTCAGGAGGATATGTATCATAAGTAGTACCACCAACTACCTGATCACCGGCACCCACAGCAAAAAGGATCTCAGTATTGCACGGAGATAGCGATACGATACGTTGTGGTGGTTCTACTATTATAACTTCACTGCCAAAATTATCAGAAATAGTGATAGGATATGCCTGTGCACTTGAGATCAGGATTAATGAAAAGATGATTAGAATGACAGGTGTTTTTTTTAGCATGTTTATTTCCTCTGTGACCCCTTTTAAAAGATTAACATATATAAAGATAGTGATTTGGATAATATGTGTTATCCTTGGTGTGCAGGGCCACTGTAGAGATTTTCGTTAGAACTTATGCGAAGCAGAATGTTTCGGACTTATAGTATGAGGAGTTTCACTTTAGATCGTAAGGGTTGATTCAGAGGGCGAGTTGGTTATGTGATTGGGAGGGTTTTTAGCTAAAGCAATCGAAATAGAGCTGTCTGGATTTAGCCTAGTTTACGTGAATATCAAATATATGGTATCTATTAAGCTAATAACTGTTATCAGAAAAAAACAATTTAAATAATATGATAGTTATTAAGAATCTGGACTCATCCTCCAGACCTAATCACAGTATCGTAGAACATGATACTGTGATTAATTCTAATTTGGAACCCAATAACAGCATCTTATTTGAACAGGTAGTAGTAATTTCGAGAACTAACAATTATATAATTTCTGGATAAACGGCTAAGTTAGACCTTAAAGTGGGGGTTGACTTCTATAATCGAAAAGATAAAACAAGCAGGTAATGGTTCGGTATATTATTATATGATATCGTAATAGAAACTTGCGAAATGAAAGTAGATGTAAGGCAGCGGATAGGACTGATACTTGGCCCTGTTCTTTTTGTATTAATTTTATTATACGGCCCCGATGATCTTTGTTGGGAGGCTACAGTAGTAGCTGCCGCTACAGCATGGATAGCTATCTGGTGGCTGAGTGAAGCAATCCCTATCTATGCTACTGCCTTACTGCCTATTGTACTGTTTCCTTTATTCGGGGTTATGAAAGTTGGTGATGTTACTGCACAGTACGGGAACCAGATAGTGTTTCTCATGATAGGGGCCTTTTTTATTGCAATTGCTATGGAGAAATGGGATCTGCATCTTAGAATTGCTCTAAATATTGTAAATATCATAGGAATGGGGCCAAGAAAGATCATTGCAGGTTTTATGATAGCTACTGCCTTTCTTTCAGCATGGATATCAAATACTTCCACAGCCCTGGTAATGATGCCTATTGGTACTGCAGTGATCGCCCATTTATCTTCAAAAAAGACTGACCCTGTATTCAATATAGCCCTTATGCTTTCTATTGCCTATGCAGCCTCTATAGGAGGGATGGCTACACTGATAGGGACGCCGCCTAATCTTATTTTTGCCGGTATATATCAGTCGATGTTTAATGAGGAGATATCATTCCTTGAATGGGCCTCATGGGGTTTCCCACTGGCTGCTTTGATGTTGTTTATAACCTGGTTCTATCTTACACGTATCATATACCACATTCCTGTTGAGGAAATTCCCGGCAGCAGGGAAGTGATAAAGAACGAGATTGTCAAACAGGGCAGGATAACAAAAGAGGAAAGACATGTACTGATAATATTCTGCCTTGTAGCTGTACTCTGGATGTCACGCGGTTTATTATGGGGTAAATATGTCCCGCTGGTAACAGATGCCAGTGTTGCTGTTATGGGTGCTTTGCTATTATTTATAATACCTGCAAGAAATGGAACCCGGCTGCTGAGATGGGAAGATACTGTAAAAGTACCATGGGGTGTAGCAATCCTTTTTGGTGGCGGATTTGCTATTGCCAGTGCTTTTGTAGAAACAGGTCTGGCTGAATGGGTATCTTCAAGTCTGGTTTTCTTAAGTAGTACATCGATTTTTTTTATTATTTTACTTGTGGTCACTATTACTAAAATACTGACTGAATTCACTTCAAATACAGCTACAGCTACAATCCTTATGCCTATTGCCGCGTCCCTGGCCATAAGTTTAAATATACCACCATTAGGGATAATGGCAGCAATTGCTATTTCATCATCCCTTGCATTTATGATGCCAGTGGCTACTCCGCCCAATGCCATTATCTTTGGTTCCGGGTTTGTTACCGTGCCGCAGATGGCAAAGGCCGGATTATGGCTTAATATTTTTACAATCGGTATAGTGACTGTATTTACGATGGTTGTCTTTTATAGTATATAGTGAGGATTATATTCTAATTTGATTGCTTCCTTTCTGATTCACCCAAATCACATAATTTATATGTAATAATAATAATATACGCATTTAAGTGAAAAACATGAATCAAAAAATACATATAATCAGATTATTAATCATTGCCGGCCTGTTAATGGGCCTTTCCCAAACAGCATCTGCAGGTTTGGAATTATCACAAAAATCAGAGACGTTTGTCTTTGTCCCGGGAACACTTCAAGACCTTAGAACCATTTCCTTTGCCGGGCATGACTGGATTGTAAAAGAATGTGATTTCCAGGTTGGTCCCGGACCCAATTTTTTCTCAGGTAGTGAGGATGATGTCTGGGTTGATGACGAAGGACTTCACCTGACCATCAGTAAGCAAAATGACAAATGGTATTGTACTGAAGTCTTCCTCGATACTGCTTTAGGTTATGGCAATTATGTATTCCAGACCAATAAACGAGTTGATATCATTGATCCGATGATGGTTCTCGGTCTGTTTACCTGGGATATTGAAGCTGTAGAGCAACATAATCGTGAGATGACTATTGAATTTGCCAGATGGGGCAATCCGGATGAAAATACTAATGCTCAAAATGTGGTTCAACCTTGCAGTGAGTGTCCGGGATGTGGGGATAATTGCACCCGTTTCAGGGTCAACCTGACAGATAATAATAGCGACCTGACTCATTATATGATTTGGAGATCAGGTATTGTTGAATTTAGCACCTATCATGGTAAATACATTGACAGTGTTCCGCCGGCAAGTGCTCTCGTCCATAGGTGGACATATGCAGGCGAAAATGTTCCGGAACCGGGAAACGAAATAATTCATTTTAATTTCTGGTTGTACGGAGGCAATGCACCATTAAGTGGATTGGGTGATGAAGTAGTGATCACCGATTTTACCTGGAAAGAACCTGATTGGAAGGATAAGTGGATAGGCCCTGATTCAGATGGTGGAACTTCAGTGACTACAACCGAACTTCAGGATACTATTCACCATTGGTTAGAAGATATATCAATAGATGGAAATATGGTATCTACAGCTGATCTTCAGGAAATTATAACTATATGGTTAGTAGGATGATTTTTTTTGAGTATATAATCTTTAAGATTATATACTCAAGTAACTCCTAAGCTTTTTCTAATCCTTGGCTCTTTCGAGAGCTTCAGATGAAGATGTTGTTCTTTTGGAGCTTTCACTATATTCATTAGTTCCTTGAATTAATTCAGGTGCAGTAGCTGTCCAATAAAGTCCCAGGATCCATGGGATAAAAAGCCACCACAATAAGAAACATACTAAAAATTTTATTAGATACTTTTTCGAATCAATATATAGTAGTCCTGATCCGGATATAAAAAAACTCAATACGAGTGCTAGTGCTTTATTCTTCTCTTCTGTAATTATAATAACCCCCTGATTATTTATAACTAAGATATAAATATACATTATTCATATAAATACTTTTTTATAGTAAATATAAAGGAAAAAGGATTCAGTAAGCAATTCCTTTATAAGTACAGCCTATAAAGTAAAAAGCCACATGTAGAGGAGGAGTTCATACAAGTTTATACACTGGATGACCATCTACAGGCTCACTACCCAGATCAGCAACACTTTCCGAGATCATAATATCTGCCATTGCAGCCAGAGGATATGTATATTTAGCATTCTCGATCGGACCGAAAAGAATAAAATCACCTGCAGCCATCTGCTGGAGTCCGGTTGAAGCTATATCACATATCCTTGCAATAAGTATATCTTCTTCTTTCTTACTTCGCAGCCAGTTCCATGATGAAGGTGCATTATGAATACCTGAACCAACCGGATTTCCGTATTTTGCTTTGACAGTGATACTCATACGCAATGCTATGCCAGCACCATTACCCATAGGTGTGATGCTGGGATCGATCATTTTTTTATTGATCCCGCACTCTTGTGCGATCTCCAGCAAACCCTTTGGCAGCACTTTTCCTCCATCCTCCAGCAGTTGCATCCTACCGTTAAGGCTGGAATCCATTGCATTAAAACCAAGTATGATCGCAGCATCAATATCGGATATAGTAAGTGCTTCTATTTCATCTTCTGTCACTGACATATTCAGGCTATTATAGATGGTCTTATCAGCCAGTCCCACTTCACTGACATAGCTGGCTGCCGCGGTTCGTACCTTTGATTCAGTAGAATCGATAAGAATCGGAGAATCAGTATGCTCGCTTACAAAGTCGAGATACTGCACAGCAGCATTAAAGGTGTCAGCATAAATATGCACCATATTAGGATTCCCTGTTTCATCTGAGAGAATGTCCTGTGTATTTATAAGCCGCTCTGCTTTGGTTCTATTAAAAACACCTTGTAATGGGTCTGTGACAATGCTGTGGTTATTATAAAAAATAGTGCCTGCCAGTACAGTCGGATACTCCCCGGGCTGACCCCCTATCTTCACATTAGCGATATTCACTATCTCTTGATCTTTTTGAAATACAAACATAATTATCAATTCCGTCTGTAATTATTCTTAAGTAAATATGACCCCTGAAACAGAGTCCATTAGAATATCCGAAGCTATCATCATATCCCCATGTGTGATCTCTTGTTGCACCGAATGTCTCTTCTTCTTTTTGGTGAATTCAAGGATCAGGGGCGGTTGGGAGAAAGGTTCGCCTTTGGATCTGTATTCTCCAACTATTGCCTGTATCTTTTGTGTATCAACTAAACCGCGATGGTCAATAAGTTCTACTTGCTGCCTAAAACGCTCAACAGCATGGACAGGTATATTCTCAATAAATGGTATGGCCCCTTCGGAACCTATGATCCTGCCGTTATCATCGATACCATTTTTATAAACTGCAAGTAGAGTATTACCTGAAAGATGACCTCTTGATTCCTGTCCGCATATCAGGATATATCTAATATTAACATTGGTGATAGTATTAGCAATGATCTTTTCTATTCCCAGGTTTTCAGTCTTACAGCTCCCTATCATGCAGACATTTTCAAGCGGATTCATATCACTGGCCAGCGTAACCACGCAGATATGTGATAAAGGATCTACTACCGTATAATCGCCACGTACAAAAGGCCAATCTTTTGCAATTGTATCTTCAAACATTGCAATAAACTCTCAATCTGAATGGGCCCGCGGAGATTCGAACTCCGGACCTCCGCCGTGTGAAGGCGACGTCATAACCAACTAGACCACGAGCCCAATTTGTAATTTTATTTACAACAAATATTCGGTTAATAATTGGTAATATGTGATAAGACTATCGATAATCAAAAAGATATAATAGTATATTCGTCTATGTTTATACGCATGTTTTAAATAATGTATCGCATATAGAATAATTAATAAATAATAATTGAATATTTTAGTGGTTTTAATATGAAAGAAAAGCTTGAGATATCCAGAATCGGAAGCACCATCGAGCTTGATAATTATAGAATTTATGAAGTACTGGAAAAAGGTCATTGCACCTTCATTTCTCCAATGTTCTACAATAAAGGTGTGTACAAAGTTAAGAACAGTCAAAATGAACATTCAGATGACTTTGCAATAAATATTGATAAGATCGAAGCAGCTACATATCAAGGTCTTGTGGAAGAGTTCGGGGAAGACTGTGTAGATTCCCATCTATGGGATGATGTGCCTGATGGTTCTATCATATTCTTCTATTCAGTCAAACTGGAAAAGGACCTGGTTGATCAGCAACCTCAAAGAAAGACCGAATATTACGAAGCATAAAGGAATAAAATCTTCACTTGAGGCTCTCGAAAGAGCCGGGGGTTAGAAAATGTGAACGAAGTGAGGATTTTCGATAATCGCTTACTCTGTGGCCTTTTTTATTTCAGTACCAAGTGAGGACAGTAACTTTTCTCGGGCAATATTAGCTTCAACGCTTGTCCTGTCTCTGGGCCGTTTCAGATTGATGTCAAAGATTTCTTTAATCCTGCCTGGCCGGGCAGTAAATACCACTACTCTATCTGCGAGAAATACCGCCTCATCCACACTGTGTGTAATAAATAATACTGTTTTTTTATCCCGTTCCCATATCTTCAACAATTCCTGCTGAAGCCTGTTACGCGTCTGGGCATCCACTGCACCGAAAGGTTCGTCCATTAACAGCACCTTAGGATCATTAACAAGTGCCCTGGCAATGGCAACTCGCTGCTTCATGCCACCGCTTAACTCATTAGGATAGCTCTTTGCGAATTTGGATAATCCCACAAGTTCCAGATATGACATTGCAATATGACGTGCTTCTTTCTTGTTAGTACCGCAGATCTCAAGTCCGAAAGTAACATTATCAATAACTGACCTCCACGGAAACAGTGAGTATTCCTGGAATACCATTCCCCGTTTGGGACCCGGGCCTTTGATAGGTACATCATCAAGGGTAATAGTACCTGAGGAAGGAAAATCAAGTCCGGCAAGTATGCGTAAAAGAGTGGTCTTTCCGCAGCCAGAGGGGCCTATAATGCAAATAAACTCACGGTTTTGTACATCAAGATTGATATTATCCAGCGCATGGACTATTGTACCGTCTTCCTTGGTAAACATTCGAAAAACATTGGTTATTGTCACTTTACCCATTCATAACACTACTCCTGATCGCCATTTCAGGAGGTGTCTATCAACATAATATCTAAATAACCTATCAATGATAAGTCCTATAAAACCAAGCAGTAGCATATATACTATTACAAAATTCATTTCATGGATACCATAATGAAACCATAGTTTATACCCAATTCCATTCGAACTGACCCCGAAATATTCAGCAGCTACCAGACACATCCATCCAACGCCCATTGCAATCCGTATTCCGGCTGCAATAGATGGCGTTGCTGACGGAAGAGCAACATACCATATC
>MZXQ01000087.1 GCA_002926195.1 Candidatus Methanomarinus sp. HR1
TCAGGCTGTCCCAAAAGTCCAAAATTTGGTATCCACTTCAAATCTAAGGGTAACTGGCACTATTTTAAATCGAAAAGCAACACTGCGAATAGATTGGTAATAATTCCAAGATTAATATAATTTTCATCATTTAACAGGCATCATAATTGATTTCTGCAATTTTTTTCGTTTTAATCAATAGTGAAAGAGATGTCACACAATAACTCTTGCTAACTCTATCAAAAATATAATCATAAGCGCTTACACCTAACTTTTTTGCAGTTTGCACAATTGTCATAAAAATATCATTAGCTTTGGTGCCATCTTTTGTCATGGTATGCAAACTTACATCCCGTTTACGAACTTGTGCTCGTGCTCCAAGTTCTGCATCATTATTATGTAAAGGCAGTTGGGAATTTTACTAAAGGGACACATGTCTTATACTATACTATCAATCTTGGTGAGGCGGTTAAGAGGGATGTGGCAAATATGACTGATGAATTATGGGATATTCTAGGTTTGATGGGAAAGGAATGTGAAAAATATTATGTTTGAGAAAATACCTGCGGAAAGTGAGTAAGATTAGAAGATTCGTAGAATCTTTGCTTGAGGCTCTTAAAAGAGCCGAAGATTAGAAAATGCGAACGGAGTGGGCATTTTCGATACATCAAGTTATACTTGATATACTACGAAAAAGATGAATAATAATAGCAATCATTAAGTCGAGTGGGTTCGGGAGATGTGCCCCCGATATCTAAAATTGTGGATACTACTCAAACTACTTAATAAAATGATAAGGTATGTGTTAGCCTACCCCTTTTAGCCAACATTCAACAAATATGTTGAAACAATAGTACGTTTATCTGTGGTTAATATACTTAGGTAGAATGGAAATTCAGAATCCTGGCATGTTATCTTTCGGTATGACTATGGAAGACTTCATGGATGGAGTGGACAAGATGCGCAATCGAGTAATCGTGTGAGTTTTTCGAGAACCGGGGCTGATGGAAGAGTGGGATTTGAAGTGGATATGGAAGGGGACTGGCGGCATGGCAGAACGGCGGATATCCGGATACGGATTATTCAGATACAGATGTTGAAGAGCTTGTCGGGAATTTGGGGGTTGCCGATATAGAAGTACATTTAATTATTTATGTTTTTGAGAAACTATTATAATCTCATCAATCTCTTTTACAGCTGCAACTGCTTCTTCTATACTTATATGTGGTTTCAATTCAGTAATACGCTTAGCTCTAAATTCAGAACTTCCTTTTGGATTAATTTCTTGTGTTACATAGAGTGCAGTTGCCAGGCGTTCAAGTTCTGACACACCTCTATCTTTAAATTTATTTGCTACAAATTGTATATTGCTATCATATTTTTTGAGAGTATTTGGAAAATGATTTTTAAATGATTTGCTACCATTTCTCGGTACTAAACTTGGGCCATATGGTCGAGGTTGGGGTTGTATTTTTAGAAGCATATCTGCTCTCATTGCTGTAAGTTCATCACTCAAATCAAATGAAAATGGACCATGTTTATATAAAATAAATTCAAATCCCAGTGGTAAGTCAAATAATTCCTGTAGAAAATAGGTGGCCTTCTGGATATGTGTTTCACCACACCAGCTACCTTTTTTTTTGAGATTTTCTATTAAAGAAAGTATTACAACATCACGTTTCAATCTATTCATGATCTTCCTCCTTTTTAAGTAATATAATTGTTTGTATATTTTCCTTTTTCCATTTTTGTGCATCTTGATATAAATCAGGATTTATAAAGACATAATCCACTGCTACAATTGGGACGTTCTTTAATGTATCTGATAGTTCAAGAGATGAAAGTATTTGATTATCGTCTGTAATTACCGGGAATTCGTGTCCATTACCACGTTGCTTGTAATTATCATCCCGAACATTATTTACTCCAAATTTATCACAAGCCGCTTCAAAAACGGCTTTTGCTGAATCAGGATTTTTATTAACGTCTCTTGGGTTACGTTGATAAAGCAATTTAAAATGTTCTCTATTGGCAATTCTCCTTGCCGGATCATACCCATTTAAAGTTACATCATCAGCCGCTTTGAACAATTCAGTTAATATTGTATTATCATTTATTTGTAAGTGATCTAAGAGAGCAGTGTGAAAGTATCCATTTGGGAGCCATTCCTTGAGAAAATCTCGAAGATGGATATCATAAATGCGTCGAATAGAATGAAAATATAATAGTGTATACATGAAATATCTTGCTAATAGTAATGATTCGGCAGAATGCAATCCACCTTGCTCTATACCTAAAACTGGTTCTATAGAACCATCTTCTTTTTTTGGCAGAATACGTAGAGTATCAATAAGTCGATAATGATCGAATTTTCCATAAGCTACACCGGCGTGATGTGAATCCCGCAGTAGATAGTCCATTCGATCAACTCCAAATGAATTTCCTGTAATTATTTCTGAAAGAATAACCTCCCAATTATTAAAATAGGAGTCCCTGAAGTATTTAGGGCCAACAGCCAATTTAGCGACATCATCAGATGTGATCTTTATATCTTTCCATATTAATTTCATTTCATCACTACGAATTATTTCAAGAGTAAGACGTTCATGATTCCATCCTTCAGGAAGCAATTCTTTCTCGGCACTGTGAGAAAATGGCAAATGCCCAACATCGTGGCACAATGCTGCCATTCTGAGAACCCGGCGTCAATATTGATGGTTGAATGAATTTAATGGAGGGACTTCATCTATTATAGTATCATGATAAATATTTGCAGGATTGGTGATAACGTCATAGACTCTACTGGCAAGTTCCATTACGCCTAATGAATGCTCAAATCTTCGATGTGTGGCACTTGGGTATAAAAGATATGTAAGGCCTAACTGATGGATATAACGAAGCCTTTGGAAGGGACGTGAATCTAAAATTTTTCGCTCATTTGAATCCAATCGGATAAAATTGTGGATTGGGTCACGAATTTCATGTGTATTTTTTACCACTCAATCTAAACCTCCATTTTCGATGTATATTGTCTACGATTGTGAATTTCTACATAATTGATGCATAACAGCCTCCATCAATTCCCCACCCTCGGTCTGCGCCTGCATCAGCCCGGTCTCCAGTTCATCGCAGAGGATCATGAGCTTTTCTACTTTGGCAACGATGCGTTTTTGTTCTTCAAATGGTGCTAAAGGAATCAAAGCCTTATTTAACTTTGTGAGAGTAATCCTTGTTATTGCAACGCCGGACATATCGTCACGCATAAGTGAGTAAAAATAAGGTGACTTGAGTACATAAAGTAGATAACGGTTATAAATTTTTGAAGGATTCTTTAATAATGCTACACTTGAAAGCATGCTGAATTGCTCATTAAGGTCATTTATTGTTACTATACCTGTCGTAGCACCATCCTTAATATAAAGAATATTACCTGGTTCTGGATCGCATCTATTATAAATTTCTTCATGCACTTTCGCTGATACATAGGTAATATTTGAAAGATTAATCCCTTTAGATTTGATGTTTTTTGCAGTTATATATTTAAAATCCCCTTTTGGTCCATTTGGGGGTGAATGGTGTGTACCATCGTATCCACTTCAAATCTAAGGGTAACTTGCACTATTTTAAATCGAAAAGCAACACTACGAGTAGATTGGTACTAATTCCAAGATTAATATAATTTTCATCACTTAACCCGCATTGTTATTGATTTCTGCAATTTTTTTCGCTTCAATCAATACCGAAAGAGATGGCATGCAATAATTTTTGCTGACTCTATCATAAATATAATCATAAGCGCTTACGCCTAACTTTTTTGCAGTTTGCACAATTGTCATAAAAATATCATTAGCTTTAGTACCATCTTCTGTCATGGTATGCAAACTTACATCGCGTTTACGAACTTGTGCTCGTGCTCCAAGTTCTGCATCATTATTATGTAAAGGCAGTTGAGGATATTTTAATACCAGTAAAAGATATGTCTTATTAGCTTTTGTTTTTGCAATTCGATCATCCAATGCTTGATATTTCGTTCTAGTTGAAAACAATTTATCAAATTCTG
>MZXQ01000310.1 GCA_002926195.1 Candidatus Methanomarinus sp. HR1
TAATAATTACTGTAAATACCAGTAATTTCAGTGAAAATGTAGATCCTGTCTTAAATGATGAATTTATCGGAACATACTCAAAATCCGTTCCATTAATAATGGGAACTAATATTATCACTGTAACTGCCACATATGCAAAGGGTAATTCGGAATCCCTGTCAGTAACAGTAACACGAGCTGATGATGAAATTACAAACCCTGCCAGGTCCGGTAGCAGTGGAAGTGGGGGTGGAAGTGGTGGAGGAACTTCAAGTGAAGACTATAATAACATCTTGTTCTCAGAGACTGTTAGAGAATTCGTCAGTAAAGATAAAGACGTTAGCTATCATTTTGATTCCCAAAGCAATATAGTCAGGTCCATTAACTTTACTCCCCTTAAAACGAAAGGAAATACCCCTACTAAGATTGAAATACTTAAGGATACATCCTCGCTGGTAAATTATGCGCCACTGGATAAAGTATATATGAACGTTAATATATGGATTGGAAGTTTTGGCTATGCAACTCCACAAAATATTGCTAATGCTACTATTAACTTTAAAGTTGAGAAATCCTGGGTTAATGAAAACAAGATCAGTACCTCAACAATTAAATTGAACCGATATAACAAATCAGAATGGGATCCACTTATAACTAACCAGATAGACCAAGATGCCGATTATCTGTATTTTGAATCAAAAACTCTTGCTTTTTCTCCATTCGTAGTAACAGGTAAGGAGGAATATTCAGGTGAAGCTGTTGAAGCCGGTGAAGAAGGTATGACAATTACGCCGGATGTTACTGAAGACGAAATACATGATAATATTTCAGATGATAATATAACATCCGATGAGGAAAATAATAATCCTACAGGTCTTATTATTATCATTATATGTTTGTTGAGTTTAGTGGTTATTATATTTATTATCCGAAAAAAGAAAATGATCTGATTCAATTAATTTTTGTGATACTGTTTCGGTCAATCGCTACCCATTCTTTATAGACCGTAGGGTTTTCGTCATGCCTGATTATAACATTATTTCGGTTGATATCAGCATAGTTTGTACGGTTATTATATTGGTATTCTACTACCCAATGATTCCTGTCGTTTATTAGCGTGACTCCGATAACCTGCGCATAAATGCCTTTTGCTTCCAGTATCGAAGCAAAAGCCAGTGAGAAATCCTCACAGTCACCTTTACAGTCATGTGTTAAATAATAATCCGGATTTTGCCACATATCATCATAAGGGGGATTATTGAACAGGTCATTATCTGAAACATAATTGAATTTGAATATACTTGCATTATGTTTCCATAATAATGCATCATCCGTAAGGACTGTATGTTCTGCATACCACTGCACCACTTCATTATCCGGAATAATATATGATGAAGCATCTTCAAGATAGAGGATATGGTTTCGCCTATATAATGTTCCCATTGTCCGAAGGTCTGTTATAAAAGCAGGTATTTCTAATGAAGTTTTTGGGGTTTCATAAATCGGATCTGTTGTTTGTGCTAAGTTTCCTGTAATTTCATATATATGCGAGTATTTCTCAGTAAATCCGGCAGAACCACCTGCCAGGTTTAATAAATTGGTTTGGGGAATGAAAAGTTGAGTGATTATTATCAGAGTGATAATTTCAATTAATGTAATGTAATAAATTACACCCATTTTTGTATCCACTTCAAATTTGTTGGTAATACCACAGAGTGACAACACACATCACCGGACAAAGACCGAAAATAGAATATTTTAACACAAAAACAACGCCTATGAATGATGCAATCGTATCACTAAGACATAATAATATTATAATGCTGAAGATAGAAATAAAATATAAATGATAATTC
>MZXQ01000084.1 GCA_002926195.1 Candidatus Methanomarinus sp. HR1
TACTTTAAGTACTTCACCTGGTTCGAGGTCCTTGTCAATGAAATCCCCGCATGCATGGATGAATACTGTTCCCTGTCCACTGTATTTTTGCAGAATGAAACCTTCGCCTCCGAAGAACCCCGCTCCCAGCTTCTTAGTAAATGCTATATCCATATCCACACTTGATTCGGCGCATAGGAAAGCATCCTTCTGACCCATAAAATCGTTTCCGGGACTAACCTGAATTGCTTCTATTCTGCCAGGTATATTACCGCCAAAAGCTACGGATCCGTCTGATTGAGCTGTAAATTCAGTGATAAAGAAGGATTCTCCCCCTACCCTACGCTTTAAGCCTTTTACCAGACCGCCCTTGGCTTTGGCATGCATATCTATGTTGCTTGTCATGTGGTTCATGGCACCGGCTTCAGCATATACTGTCTCGCCTCCATTTAACTGGAGTATTGCTAATTGAAGATTAGATCCTACGATTTCATATTCCATAGTTTTTCCTCTTAAGAATGTAAAATATTGTTATAATTCATTCAATCTTCCTGTAATATAAAGGTTGCTATGTTACGAAATGTAGTTGTTTCACCGTACTCTGTAACGACTTTATCCATTGTATCATTCCAAAGTATTTATTTACCTTTAATTAGCTTATACACTGGGTGATATTTATTAAAATATATAAGTTTAAGCGAGGATTTAAACCTGAGACTGATCGTATCAGGGAAGTAATTGAAACACACTTTCCAGTCCCGGTAACACAAGAGAATGAAAAGCTTATAGTCAATTATGGAGCATTGCAACGTATAGAAGTATGGATTGAAGATAAGAAACTTCATCTCCAGACCAAATCAAACCCGGACGCAACTGATGAGGAAATTATTGAAACAAATAAAAGGTTTAGAAAATTCCTGGATGATGCCACTGGATACTCTTCCAAACAGCGTGTTAAGGCGGCAAAAAAAGAGGCACTGGATTGAAACAATCGGATATCCCCACTGCCTTGCGCATATGCGCAGGTACGGACGGCTCTGTAACAAAACTTCTGGAAGTATTAACCAATAACAAGGTAACAGTAAAGACCTTACACCAGGAAGTAATCAAAGCTACTGGTAATACAGCAAAACTACTGATGATCAAACAAGGTGATCCGGTAAACCACAGAGAAGTCCTGCTTACAGTCCTTGAAAAACCATATGTGTTCGCCTGCTCCTTATCCCCTGTTAATAATATGCCTCAGGGCGTAAGAGATGATCTGATGAAAGCAGATATTCCCATAGGTAGGATTTTAAGAGAACATAAATTAGAAACCAGAAGAGACATCCTTAAAATTGAGATACAGGAAAGTAAGGATGATATCTTCAATAATATCCCCGTACTTTCCAGAGAATATATGATCATACACAACAAGTGTATACTGATGTGGATCAATGAACACTTCCCGGTAGATGGGAGATGGAATGTTTAGGTTATAGCACTAAGGCACCATAACTCTTGATTTTAAGATATCACTTACCTGATTTACAATATTCGGATAATCACCAAAAGCTGTACCCAGGTCAATAGTACCCACAACATCTACAACACCTATTGCAGCTATACCATATCCGTCTTCATTTTTAATAGTAGTAACCACTACAGGAATTCCGGTATATTTACCTGTTTTAGGGATACTCCTGACAGTTGCATTCATCTCAAGAGCCTTCTCAAGAATAGGACCGGAATAATTATAATCCAGTACTTTCCCTTTTTCAATTCTCACTCCACGTCTGTTCAGTGTCCGCATAGTGACAGGAAGTCCTACGATCTTATGAATAGCTTTTGCAATAGGTTCGATCTGTTCACCAGTTGAATTGGCAGTAAGCGTTATTCCAAGATAATTCATGATTAATTAAATATGTATATGCTTTATACTTAAATCTTCTCTTTAACCCCGTCCACAACTTTTTCAAAAAAACCCTTATGGTTCTCTTCAGCAGGCCGCTCTCCTCTAAGTTTTGCAAATTCACGTAGTAGTTCCTTCTGTTTCTCAGTTAGCTTACCAGGCACTTCCACATTCACTTTAACATGCATATCACCGGTTCCATACCCGTGTATATTAGGCATACCCTTCCCTTTCACTCTAAAAGTTGAACCGGTTTTAGTTCCTGCAGGTATCTTCATCTTAACCTTACCATCTAAGGTCGATACCGTGATCTCATCTCCAAGCGAAGCCTGGGTAAAACTGATAGGAACTCCCTGGACTATATCATTTCCTATGCGCTTAAATTTCTTATTTTTCTTCACATAGATATCAAGGTAAAGATCACCAGGCGGTCCACCGGATGAACCGTGTTCACCTTCACCCCCTATCCTCATACGTGAACTGTCTTCAATACCTGCTGGTATCTTCGCTTTGATCTTGCGCTTTTTATGTATCCTCCCGCTCCCGTGACACTCAGTGCAGGGATTGTCTACCATCTTTCCCTTGCCGTGGCATGTAGGACATGTACTGGATGTCATGAAATGGCCAAAAGGTGTACGCTGGGTCCTGTTGACCTGACCACTTCCACCGCAGGTACTGCATGTTTTAAGTTCAGTCCCTGGTCTGGCACCAGTACCACCGCATACTGAGCAGTTCTCGGTCCTGGGTATTCTGATCTCCTTTTCGATTCCATGATAAGCATCCTCAAAGGAAATGGATATCTCAGCCCGAAGATCAGAACCTCTTTGTGCACCACCGCGCCTGCGCCCACCTCCGCCTGAAAAGATATCAAAAATGCTACCTCCGAAACCCATATCGCTAAATATGTCTTCAAAGTTCACTCCTCTGAAAATATCTTCCTGACTCCAGCGTCCGTCTACACCGGAATGCCCGAACTGGTCGTATTTGCTGCGTTTCTCAGTATCACTCAACACTGCATATGCTTCGCTGATCTCTTTGAACTTCTCTTCTGCACCCTGGTCCTTGTTGCGGTCCGGGTGGTACTTAAGGGCAAGTTTTCTATATTTTTTTTTTAATTCATCCTGCGAGATCCCCTTCTCAACGCCCAGGATCTCGTAATAATCACGCTTGTCAGCCATTGTGGTATCTATTTATTATTATTATCATCTTTTGCCTCACCGGACTGCGGCTCAGCTTTTTCTTCAGTTTGCTGTGTTTCTTGCTGTTCTTTTGCCATCTGCTCATAGACCATAGTACTGATTTCCTGCATTTCTTTAGTCAGTTCATCTACAGCCGACTGCATCTGGTCATGATCATCAGAACTTATAGCCTCGCGTGTCTTAGTGATCTTGTCATTGATGATATTCCGCTTATCTTCAGATACTTTATCACCAAGATCGCTCAGCGATTTTTCAATAGTATGGACCATAGTATCAGCCTGGTTCTTCAGTTCTATGAGTTCCTTCGCTTTCTTGTCTGCTTCCTCAAACTGTGCAGCTTCATCCATTTTTCCTTTGATCTCATCCTCGGAAAGCTTATGTGGAGCTGTAATTGTGATCTTCTGTTCCTGACCAGTACCAAGGTCTTTGGCACTCACATGGATAATTCCGTTCGTATCAATATCAAAGGTCACATCGATCTGAGGAATTCCTCTGGGAGCAGGTGGTATCCCTACCAGCGTGAACCGCCCCAGTGTTGTATTATCCTTAGCCATAGCACGCTCACCCTGGAGTACATGAATCTCTACTGAAGTCTGGTTATCAGCAGCCGTACTGAATATTTGATTCCTTTTTGTAGGTATGGTAGTATTACGCTCGATCAGTTTGGTGGAAACCTCACCAAGTGTCTCAATACCCAGTGAGAGTGGAGTCACATCCAAAAGCAATACATCCTTGACATCTCCTTCAAGCACACCTGCCTGGATAGCTGCACCCATTGCCACACATTCCATTGGGTCTACGCTACTTTCTACTTTCTTACCTATGATGTCACTTACAAACTTCTGCACTACAGGCATTCTGGTAGGACCACCCACCATAATGATACTTGAAATATCAGATGTTGTAAGTCCTGCATCCTTAATTGACTGTTCAATAGGCTGGCGAGTCTTTACGATAATAGGCATGACCAGTTCTTCCAGTTTAGCCCGGGTCAAGGTCATCTCGAGATGCTTAGGACCTGCCTGGTTAGCAGTAATGAAAGGAAGGTTGATAGTGGTCTGCATAGTAGTAGAAAGTTCAATCTTGGCTTTCTCGGCCGCTTCCCGCAAGCGCTGATTAGCTGTTTTATCAGTACGCAGATCAATTCCTTCTTTAGTTTGGAACTCATCGGCTATATGATCGATAAGTTTATCATCCATATCAGTACCGCCAAGTTGCGTATCGCCTGATGTGGATTTTACCTCAAACACACCATCTCCCAGTTCCATTATAGTAACATCCAGCGTACCTCCGCCAAAATCATATACCAATATCTTCTGGTCGCCCTTTTTATCCATTCCGTATGCAAGCGATGCGGCAGTAGGTTCATTGATAATACGCACTACTTCCAGGCCTGCTATCTCACCTGCATCTTTGGTTGCCTGCCTCTGGTTGTCATTGAAATATGCAGGTACGGTAATGACAGCTTTCTCTACTTTATCACCCAGATGAGCTTCAGCATCCTGTTTGATCTTCTGAAGAATAAAAGCAGAAATATCCTGGGGAGTAAATGACTTATCCCTTATAGTTACCCTATGATCAGTCCCCATTTTTCGCTTTATGGCCATAACAGTACCTTCAGGATTTGTTACTGCCTGTCTTCGTGCAGGTTCTCCCACTAATCTCTGCCCGTCTTCAGTAAATGCCACTATGGATGGGAAGGCTTTACCACCTATACTTGCACCCTCAGCGCTGGGTATGATAGCAGGTCGACCGCCAATCAATGCTGCAGCCGCAGAATTACTTGTACCCAGATCAATTCCAATTATTTTTCCCATTTATTATTCACCTACATTGTTATTATCACTATTTGTTGATACTTTTACTTTTGCATATCGTAATACTTTTTTCTTGATCTTATATCCACGCTGGAACTCTTCTATCACAGTATTATTCGCAACTTCATCAGAAGGGCTTTTCATCATTGCCTCGTGGTAGTTGGGATCGAACTTTTTGCCAATAGCTTCAATCGGCTCAAGACCTCTGGATCCCAGGATATCTTCTAACGAGGAATAAACCATCTCCATTCCTTTAATAATTGATTCCGGGTCTTTAGAATCTTTTGCACTGGCAATTCCACGTTCCAGATTTTCCATGACATCTATCAGTTCTGATATTAGATCAGCATGGGCATATTCAATCAATTCTTTTTTTTGTCTGTCTACTAATTTTTTATAATTATCAAACTCTGCCTGAAGCCGTTGAAGATGATCCAGATATTCTAATGTGAGTTTTTTTGATTCTTCAAGTTCACATACCAGTTCTTCTTCTGACAATTCATCAGTTTTAATCTCGTCTGTCTTAATCTCATCGATCTCTTCTGTTTCTTCCATATCTTCAACTATATCATTCATAGATAAATCTACCCTATAATCATTCTTTGTTCCAATATCATACCTGATATGTTGAATACACTTTCTTATCTCCGCTCTAATCGTCATCGAGATCGGGAGCTGTGATTCCATCATAGCTATCTACTCGATGTTCCGGTTTCACATCCATTAAGCCAGTATATTTCGATTCAAATACATCATCTACCCTTAGAATCATTGCAGCGGCATCTGTGGCTGATTTGATTGATTGTATTTTAACCTTCAACGGCTCTACAACACTGGTATGCTTCATGTCCATGACCTTACCGGTCAGTACATTCAGACCTACGGTCCTATTGCCTTTTTTATGCTCAGACCTTATCTTGACAAGGATATCAACCGGGTCAAGTCCCGCATTTTCAATTAGACTTCTTGGAACCCCTTCAACAGCTTCTGCAAATGCCGTTACTGCTAACTGTTCCCGACCACTTAGAGTAGAAGCATACTCATTTAACCGCGTAGATACCTCAATCTCGGGCGCTCCACCACCATACATAATTTTACCTTCATCCAGTACTACTTTTACTACAAACAGAGCATCATTGATAGCTCTTTCCAACTCATCAGCAATAAAATCAGCACCGCTGTGGATCATTATGGTGACAGCTCCGGGATTATTACACCCCTCGAAATATATCATCTTATAGTTACCAAGACCTCTCTCTTCCACCACATCAGCAGAACCCAGATCCTCAGGGGAAAAATCTATAGCAGTGGATCTTATCACAGCACCAGTAGCTTTCACGATCTTCTTTATTTCATCTTCTTTAGCACGCCTGATAGCAATAATATTCTTTGAAGCAAGATAATGGAGAGATATATCATCAATACCTTTTTCAGTGACCACTACATTGGCTCCGGCTTTGATCAGCCCATCTACTTGATCTTTTACTGTCTGGTATTCTTCATGGTATGCTTCGTCCAGCTGATCAGGACTGGAGATCTTAATCTTAGCATCATTACTTGTCCTTTGTACCTGTATACCTACATCTATCACTGCTATTTTGGCATTATCAATACGTTTAGGCATATTGCTTTGAGCCCTTGCCTTATCAATTACTATCCCCCTTATGAGGTTTGTATCCCTGATCGAACCTCCTCTTTGATGCAGGATCTGAATATTATGTTCGATATCAGTTTGGTCCGCCTTAAAAATGATGCGGATAGCCTCAACGCACATATCGGCCAGATCGTCTATTGCCATCTCACTACCTTTACCTGATAGTGCTGTCAATGCTATCTTCCTTAAAATATCACTATCATCCCCGGTGACTGTAATAGCTGCAGATTGTAATATCTCCTCTGCTTTTCTTGCAGCTATTCGATAACCATTCACAATTATTGTCGGATGTACATTCATCCCGATCAGTTTTTCAGCCTGGCCAAGGAGTTCACCTCCAAGCACTACTGCACTGGTAGTACCATCTCCTACTTCCTGATCCTGGGTCTTTGATACCTCTATCATCATAATGGCTGCCGGATGCTGGACATCGATCTGCTCAAGGATCTGAGCACCATCATTGGTTACTGTAATATCACCCACGCCATTTACTAACATTTTGTCCATGCCTTTGGGACCCAGTGTAGTTTTTACTGCTTCTGCAACTGCTCTGGCTGCTGTAATATTCATTGATTGTGCATCTCGACCCGTTGTCCTTGTTTTTGTGGGGTCGATAATAATTATTGGTTGATTGTCTACTCCTGCCATCTTATTTATTCCTCCGGATTAAAATGTTACAATAGTGTTTTCATAATAATAAGAACACTAATAACTGTTTGTACTTCTATATAAGAATAACGTAAAAAAAAAATGGCAGGTGATATTTTACCTACCAGATTGCTGGTAAAAAAGCTTATTAAATGGTCAGTATTGCCATTCAAACACCAAAGTAACAATTCAATACTGCAATTGCTGTTTGTTTGCTAATTGTCTGATGAAGTAGATAATCATTGATAGCACCAACTGCCTCATCCTTCTGGATTCCAGGTGTACCATTGGTATCATAATCATCACACGGATTTGACTCATCGAATTCTATCACTAAAAAGGCATTGCTTGGCATCAGATAATCTCCTGGATTCGGTGGTGCTGCCTGGATCTCAGCGATATTATCACTTGCGACAAGGTGACTTGTTACATCCCGTGCCTCATCAATATCAAGATCTGAATAAGGTGAACCATCATATACTCCGGTCCAATCAGCAGCATTGAAGATCAGTTTATTGTCTTCATCCCCTCCGGACTGGACTACAGTCCATAACCTGGCATTACCCACGCTGTTTAGATCTACTGAACCAGAGAACTGGGATAT
>MZXQ01000086.1 GCA_002926195.1 Candidatus Methanomarinus sp. HR1
GTGTTGGGATGGCTAAAGACCCGGTTGGACCAGGTACTGTGGAGCACAACTTAACGTTGAGATACACAAACGGGAGCTGGTGCTATACGATAAATGAGAGCTTTATTAGTTCCGACGACAACGACGTGGATATAGTCTTTGACACGGAAAAGGTACTAAACGGCGTCTATAAGATGAACGTGACCGCAGTAGCCGACGATAATTCCAGTGATGTTGCATCATTCCTTACTACTGCCAATTTCACCATCGACAACCCGACCTACGTGAACACGACCGGATGGTGGCGTTGTGGTGGGGTATTCAATACAAGTTCGATACCGATAACTTCGGCGGTCGAGAATGCAACGAGTGGAGAGCGGATTTGCGTGCTTAATGGCAATTACTATAACGAGAGCGTGAACGTGAACAGGAGCCATCTCACGCTGTACACCATGAATCCGAATGGTGTGAATGTGTCTGGAGATACTAACCATGTCTTTAACGTAACTGCAGATTACGTGAACATCACAGGATTCAATGTGACCGGGGCGACAGGCATTGACACTGCAGGTTTTTATCTTTACAATGCGGATAACTGCAAGATTTGGAACAATACGGTATCTGGCAATACATGGGATATCCGGATCGAGAATTCATCCTCCACATTCGAAAACAACAGATTAAACAACACAACGGTCTCCTTCACCTACAGCGGAAATCTTTCGCTTAAAGGTGTGGGTATGCCAGCAGGCAACCCGTACAGATGGAACGACATCGGCAAGTTCATAAACGCCACGAACCAGAGCGTGGGGGCATGGCTATTCCTGAATTTCAGTTATTCTGACTCTGATGTGATCGGTCTCAATGAATCTAATCTCACAATATGGAAGTACAACGGTACTGCATGGACTGAGGTCGGCGGGGTGCAGGTGGATTCCGAATACAATATTATTGGTGTAAACATCACAAGTTTTGGCGTCTTTTCACCAGGTACTGTAGCACCTGATATTATATCATGGAACAACAACATGACTAAGAATGACTCAACAAACGTCACGGTAAACGGGTCTGAGACAGTATGTTTCAATGTAACTCCCGATCAGTCCATTGACACATGGCACTGGTACGAGAATGGAACGGATATGTTAAGGGACTTTGATAACTTCACCACAAGCTGGACCGTCAGTGGAATATACAACGTTTCTGTGAATGCAACGAATTCAAACGGCATAACGAACACCGTTACATGGCAAATTACAGTAAACGACGACATCACACCACCGTTAAACATCATAGGTCTTGATGATAGTACAATCGGTCAAACATATATCAACTGGACATGGACATATCCATCAG
>MZXQ01000085.1 GCA_002926195.1 Candidatus Methanomarinus sp. HR1
GTATCTCATCTAATTGTTGTAAGGATTCGGACATACCTGCTTTTTTAGCAGAGATTAATAGTGCAGCTTCAGTCGGATCTCCAATTACCGTATCACTATCTTCTTTAGTAAAACTGGCATTATTGCACACATAACCAGCCTTTAATGTACCACTCAATTCTTCGCTCATTGAGGATGGGGGATTCTCACCTTCATTCTCATATACTACATCGTTAACTCTGTAATCCTTACCACCGCTGTATATCCTTGATACTGTCATCTGGTTCTTGGTAAGCGTTCCTGTCTTGTCTGACCCTATGACAGTGGTACAACCAAGTGTTTCTGCAGCAGGTAATCGTTTTACGATCGCATTTCTGCGTGCCATTGCGGTCACACCTATAGCCAGAGCCATAGTTACCACTGCAGGGAGACCTTCGGGTATTGCAGCTACTGCCAGGGAGACTGAACTACTGAAGGCATGAAATACATCATATCCGAAAAATAGTGTAATAATAAAATTAAGAGCTGTGAGAAAGAGTATTACAATGACAACAGTCCTGGTGAAGTCGTTCAACTTCATTGTTAGTGGTGTAATGATCTTCTCGGTTTTTGTTATCAGTTCTGCTATCTGGCCGATCTGTGTTTGTTCACCGGTTGCAACCACTATCCCGGACCCCATACCCCTGACGATAAAAGTACCGCTAAATATCATACATTTTTGATCAGCAATAATCTGATCTCCTTTAATCGGGTCTGTTTGCTTTTCTACAGGTAAGGATTCCCCTGTAATAGCTGATTCATCTGCACCGAAGTTCTTTGAATAAAAAAGCCGGATATCCGCAGGAACCATGTCTCCACCTTCAAGCAGTACTATATCACCAACAACCAGCTCTCTTGCCTGTATAACTGTGGTTTTATTTTCTCGCATTACTTTACATTCGAGTGTCATCATATCCTCAAGTGCTTCAACTGAGTCCTCAGCTTTACCTTCTTGAATGAATCCTATAAACGTGTTTGCGAGTACTACGCCAAGAATGACCACTGTATCCGTCCACATATGAGCACCTTTCCACATACTTAATGCACCGGTTATCATAGCGCAAATAAGTAGAATGATGATCAGCAAATTATTGAACTGTGCGAGAAAACGCATAAATGTACTGCGTTTTTTATAGGTCAGTTCATTGTA
>MZXQ01000309.1:0-3857 GCA_002926195.1 Candidatus Methanomarinus sp. HR1
TTATTCTGGTTATTTCCTAATTCAATCACAAAAAAATAAAAAGTCTCGAGTTTATTGATCGTTTTTAAACTTCGCTATAAATTCAATGAAATCATCTTTAAGACCCGGGATGAACTGGGCTGATGAAATACCGTCCAATTCTTCTTCGCTAACCCATCTAACTTCAGAGTGGTTTTTAGATCTTGGCTTTCCGTCTTTATAAATACATAGAAATTTTACCCCAGGTATCAACGGTTCATTGGATTCTGTTATTTTATAAAACTTATGAATAGACTCCTCCACATCAACTTTTATATTCATTTCTGAACTAAAGTGTCTTTTCACACCATCAGTGAAATATTCTGAATGCGCAAGTTGACCTCCACACCCCTCGTATAGCTTTGGATACAATGCTCTGTTTTGATTTCTTTTTGCTATTAATGCCTCTATATTGTTTCCATCAATGCGTATACACAACCCTGCAACATGAACCTCTGGTTTTTCTATTATTTTCTCTCTTGGAATAAGCTTAGTAGATATTTCATTTGTTACCCAAACTTTGACACCACTCATTATTCCTTCAAGTTTTCTTTCCGACTCAATAAAATCATATTGTGAATCCGGCGGTAAATTCGGAAAATCTACCCTTTCGATGACTATGCCAAAAGGTCTAGCGATATTACATAACCGAGCACATTTGTTGACGTTTGCACCGATAAAATCGTCGCAGCCATTTAATGTCTTAATACCCCCTCTCACTAAACCCCATCCCAAACGAAGTTCTGTTTCACATCCATACATTTCAGAATATTTATCACACAATTTTTCAAAATCACTATCAACGTGTGTGATTATATCTAAATTTTTTGCAACTATCTCAATTAATAATTCACTTGTAATAGATTTTTTTATTTCTTCAATTACCATGGCCCCATCGCCTAGTCTTTTTATTAGATCGGCATCTGAAAAATGTTTATCAAGAATCTTGTAAAAATCATTCACAAATTTATCAATATTCTGGAAAGCTTCTATATCTTCCGACCATCTTGTAAACCCTCTAATATCTACAAAAATCACAGTTGCATGCATTTATATGTTACCTCCATGTGTACACCATATATGTTAATACCATAAACATCATGCATAAACATATCTATTTATGGGACTTTGGGGCAAAATTATTTTTGGATTCAATATGCACGGCTTTTTTTGACAGATTTACCGCAAAAACCTACCGCTATGCGTCGGCATTTTTGTCCCAAGGCCCTAAATTCGACTGACATACAAGTGCCATACTTCCACATTAAAAATACAAAAAGTAAATAGGAGTATAAAGAAATTTCAAGTGCTCCGATGGGGATTTGAACCCCAGTCGCAGGAGTGAGAGTCCTGCATGATTGGCCGTGCTACACTATCGGAGCAAATTGTGAATCCGTTCTTAATAATGTCTTTTCACATTTAACTGTTTTGTTGAACTCATCAATATTCCACCACCTCTTCAACAAGATCACCTGCCAATTCCATCACCTCAGACAATATCCCGTCAAACCCGGTCCCACCAATATCCTTCCACCCCTTACCATGAAAAACCTTATCCTGTACTCTTAACCCGAGTACATCATCATTCCCGGCACTCACTCTAATGATCACAGACCCACGAGGAACTTGAGTATGATCAGCCAGACCATCCCTATCCCCATCAATAATCCCTATCATTGGTATACCCAGCCTGCTCAACAAATCCCCGGCAATAGCAGTAGTATCATCACCGATCACCACTGCCAGATCAGCATTTCCTGCAATCTCAAAAGTATCCTCTGCACAGTGGTTAATGATCACTGCACGTCCCGTACTTGAATGATCCAGTACTCTGGGTAAAAAAATTCCGGGACGTATAGGCCCTGATCTGATAATAGCAGATGTAAGATCAACCGTTTCAAGTTTTTCAACCCCATGAGGTTTCAACTCGCCCCCTTTAAGTTCAATTATCCTGCCAGCCTGTGAAACAACCTCAATATCAAAAGACAGAGCTTTACCGATCACAATACCATTTACTGTCACATACTCCCCTGGTCTCACATCAGCAATTTTACGCCGTATAATATCACCATTGACAAAAAAAGTCCTGTTATCCGGCTGCGGATGCATAATAGTGGCCTGCAGCAGATCTCTTAGTTGATCTAACAAACGATGATGCGCGAAAGTCCAGGGAATAATCGTACATTGCGGCTTACCGGCAGTACCAGCATCACCATACTCTATCTGAAATAAAGGTACATTAATATCTCCCAGCTTACCATACACCAATTTCCCGAAAGCCAGCCCGCTATCTATTGACTTCCCTTCATTGACAAGCAGCACCACGTCACATGAAGAACTCATCTTTAGAATAGATTCACTGGGTTTGTGGTTACTGGAAATATCTATTATGTCTTCAAGTGAAGCATCGATCACAGCCGCTCTACCCATAGTACCGGCAAGTATAGCTTCTACCCTACTTATACCTGAAAGTAAACTGAGTAGTTTAACTGCCCTGCCTGAATCGATAACCACAGGTCCATGGATAACGACACCAATACAGACCATATGATCACTTGATCATATTCTGACTATCCACCGGATTCAACATTCTCATCATGCAGCATGGCTTTACTTGCTTCCTCTTCCATTTTTGCAAGAGATTCTTCCATTTCATCTGTGGAAAATATTCTCTCACCAATAGCTTTTTTGGCTTCAAAATTATCCAGGAAAGTAAGTGTTTCCAGTTTGTACAGCAGATTGGTTGTGTCTATCTGTGCCCAGGCACCTTCACTATCGCATGTTATTTCGGTAATAAAGCCCGATGTGCCTGTACCTCCATATCTAACAGGGCTGCCCACTTCAAGTGGACGTCCGTATATATCCTCAACAGGATATGATCCTGATTCACATTCAATAATCTTGGGCATAGTATACCTTCAATATAACATTCATATTAAGATGTATAAATATTTCGTGTTTGTATAATACAGGAATATATAAAACTCCTTGCGACTCTATGACTTCTATTTATCCTTCTTCAGCACTGCATGGGCAGCAGCCAGCCGGGCAATAGGTACCCTAAAAGGCGAGCAGCTTACATAATCCAGACCAATATTATGACAGAAGATCACACTGCCGGGTTCGCCACCGTGTTCTCCGCATATACCTATCTTCAAGTTGGGCTTAACAGAACGTCCTTTCTCCACACCTATTTTTACCAGCTCCCCTACACCATTCTGGTCAATAGCTATAAAAGGATCAGTTTTCAAAATACCGTGTTCAACATAGTAAGGTAAGAATTTACCTGCATCATCCCTGCTAAGACCAAATGTTGTCTGTGTTAGATCATTGGTCCCGAAACTGAAGAATTCTGCTTCTTGTGCAATCTCATCTGCAGTGATAGCTGCCCTGGGGAGTTCGATCATAGTCCCGATCAAGTACTCCAGTTTAACACCTGTCTCTTTCATTACTTGTTGGGCAGTTGTTTCGGCATTTTCCCTTGTTACTTTAAGCTCATTGACATGACCTACCAGAGGAATCATTACTTCAGGTACGATCGTATATCCTTCGTTAGCCAGTTCACAGGCAGCTTCAAATATGGCTCTTACCTGCATCTCATATATCTCAGGATAGGTAATACCAAGCCTGCAACCCCTGTGCCCCATCATTGGATTGAACTCATGGAGATAGCTCACCCGTTCCATCAGGTGATCTATTTCTTTAATCTTGTTACTGCTACCACTATTTTTTAATTCCATATACTGCCCAAGCAGTTCATCGTATTTGGGAAGGAATTCGTGTAAAGGCGGGTCCAGTAGACGAATAGTTACCGGATATCCCTTCATTACTTTGAATAT
>MZXQ01000309.1:3971-4594 GCA_002926195.1 Candidatus Methanomarinus sp. HR1
CTGACCTCATCCGACCATTTGAGCACTATATCCATATCACCGCTGATATCAGGTGTTATGAGTTTTACCGGCTCTAAGATGACCTCACCGGTGGTACCGTTCAATGTGATACTGTCACCTTCATGTACTGTGTGACCATTAACTCTGAAACTACCTTCTTCTTCATTAGTACGTATAGCACCGCAACCGGCAACACATGGTTTTCCCATGCCTCGTGCTACTACAGCTGCATGGGATGTCATCCCACCCCTGACCGTCAATATGCCCTGGGCAGCATTCATACCCCCAATATCTTCAGGAGAAGTCTCATTCCTGACCAGGATCACTTTTTCTCCTGCTTTTGCCTTCTCTTCGGCCTGATCAGCAGTAAATACTACTTTTCCAACAGCCGCCCCGGGAGATGCGGGAAGTCCTTTGGCCACAGCTTCAATCTTTTCATTCGGGTCTATCATCGGATGCAGGAGCTGGTCCAGCTGTTCAGGATCTACTTTAAGTAACGCTTCTTCTTTATTGATCAGTCCTTCATTATACATATCTACAGCGATCTTTACTGCTGCAGCAGCAGTACGTTTTCCAGTTCTTGTTTGCAGCATATAAAGTTTATTTTGCTGGATTGTGAACTC
>MZXQ01000309.1:4641-4842 GCA_002926195.1 Candidatus Methanomarinus sp. HR1
TGAGGTGTCCTGATACCTGCTACTACATCCTCACCCTGGGCATTCATTAAGTATTCACCGTAGAATTTACGCTCACCTGTAGCAGGATTGCGGGTAAATGCAACACCAGTACCTGAATTCTCGCCCATGTTCCCGTAGACCATACACTGAACATTCACCGCTGTACCCCAGTCATCAGGAATGTGATTGATCTTTCTATAT
>MZXQ01000309.1:4887-10248 GCA_002926195.1 Candidatus Methanomarinus sp. HR1
TTTATACAGTGCTTTATATTGTACCACTACATCACGAAGAGCTTTAGCATCAAGTTCAGTGTCATTGGTAATATTCAATTGTTCCTTCTTTGCATCCAGTATCTTCTCAAACTTATTATGCTCTATTCCAAGTACTACATCCCCGAACATATTGATAAAACGCCTGTAACAATCAAATGCAAACCTTTCATCTACTGCTTTTGCCAGGCCTTCTACTGTTTTATCATTCAGTCCTAAATTTAATACAGTATCCATCATACCAGGCATGGATATGCGAGCCCCTGACCGAACAGAAAGTAATAATGGTTGTGTTTCATTACCAAATAAAAGGGCGGTCTCTTGTTCCAGTTTAGCAAGCTGCTTAGCTTTCTGTTCTTCCACTCCATCTGGATACTTACGTTGATTGTTGTAATATTCTATACACACTTCTGTTGTTATGGTAAATCCCGGTGGTACTGGTATACCCAAATTCGCCATTTCAGCTAAATGTGACCCTTTCCCACCGAGAAGGTTTCTCATTGTAGCATTACCTTCGGTGCTTTTACCACCGAAAAAATATACATATTTCTTTTCTGACAAATCCAATCCTCCATTAGCTAATAAATGTTGAAATGAATATAACTAATATTTTATTAAGTTGGGCTTAATGAATAATAATATTATGTGTGAGTTCAAACTCTATTTCCTGCGGCGTTTACTTATCAGGTCTGCCCAGATGATCACAATCATAACAGTAACCAAAAACACACCTATTCCAAATATAGAATTACCATTATCTGATGTACTATCCTCGATATCAACTGTTTGATTATTGTCTGGAATTTGCGTATTACTTTCTTCTATCTTATCACTATCATTATTCGGAGATACATCATTATTGTCAGATCTATTACTGTCATTATCAGAGGCTACATCATTACTATCAGATACTCCATTATCATCAACTTCCGTATCCGTTTCCACCGGATCGACATCAGACGGTGTTTCGAACTGATACACATGGTTTATCTCAACAACATTACGTGATGTACCTTTGAAAATAGTTTTTAGATCGAAAGTTATAATGAGGTATTCTCTTTCATCTACTGTTACTGAATAATCGAATGTATCATTAATTTCCATTTCTTGTTCTTTAACCATTACCCCCTGTCTGTATAGTTCAATGAAGGCATAATCAGAATCCATTTGATTCAATATAAGTTTATAATCTTCTTTAAGTGAAAAAAACGTATTTTTTTCAAGTGTATAGTCCTCGTTAAATATAATAAATTCTGATGTAGATCGTGATGGATCGACATATTGTGTTATATTAAGCCTGGCTGCCCAGTCGTCAAAATATATTTTATTAAGTATGATATCGAATATGACGTATATTTCATCTTCATCTTCATCTCCATCTTCCTTATATTCTATAGTATATTGAAAGATATTTTCCTTATCAATAACGATATTTTCCTTTACAATTTTACCGTCTGCCAGGATTTCCATAGAAATCTTATTGCCAGTAGGTGATGGTTGGGTTATGTTTATACTGTAACCCTGAAAAAATTTATACTGTTCACCTATAGTAAAAACCGTTTCCTCTGTATGTATCTTTGTTTTATTTTCGACTGCTACGGCAGGATGAAACAGACCTAATAGCAATAATAAAAAAACTAATAAAAGCAAGATCATTCTGCGTAATAATTTATCCCCTTTGTTAATGAAACAGACCCCCATTATAATCTTATTAATTTAATAATAGCTCCGGTACTACATGTACTGCATGGTTCATGTGCATTGATGCGGACAACTTTTGACTGTATCCCCCTTAATCGTATCTTTTCTTCAAGTTCTTTTACATCAAAAAACTGATCATATCCAAGCACTATTATATCTGGCTTAATATCTTCCAGCGGCCTGAATATATCATGTTCATCTCCCAACACTGCATGATCAACCACCTTCAATGCCCGGATCATTTTCAACCGCTGTGTTTCAGAAAGCAGCGGTTTTGGTTTATGTTTTATCATTACATTGCATGCTACAATAACCCACAGTTCGCTACCATATTTTTTTGCCTCTTCCAGAAACAACAGATGTCCCGGATGCAAAATATCAAATGTGCCTGTTGCCAGTACCCGTACCAATTAATCATCACCTGAAGATAAATAATATTAATTATATCAGTTATATTAATATATATCGTATAGATATTTTTATTTTTGGTTCATATCAGATCAAATCACAAAACATATAAGTAAATCATTCAATCTTTACAACGTGATCCAATATGGTAAAAATAGGATTTATAAAACTGGGTAACTTGGGGATGTCCCAGGTGGTGGATCTCATTCTGGATGAGATCGCAGCTCGAGAGGGAATAGATATCAGAGTTTTCGGTACTGGAGCCAAGATGGGCAAAGATGAGGCCGCTGACACAGAGAAATTCAAAATGTATAATGCGGATTTCTATGTTATAATCAGCCCTAATGCATCCGCACCCGGTCCAACTGCAGCACGGGAAATATGGAAAGACAGGCCAATGATAGTGATATCAGACGGACCTACTAAGAAAGACGACCGCAAGGCACTGGAAGATGCAGGATTCGGAACCCTCGTTTTGAAGGTTGATCCGCTTATTGGTGCCAAGAGGGAGTTCCTTGATTCTGTCGAGATGGCAAGCTTTAACAGCGATGCTATGAAAGTATTATCCACCTGTGGTGTTGTCAGGTTAATTCAGGTTGAGTTCGATAAGGTAATTGACCAGGTCAATGCAGGTAAATCAGGTAAAGACCTTGAGTTACCGCATATACTGATAAGTGCACAGAAAGCAGTAGAGAGTGCTGGATTTAATAATCCGTATGCTAAAGCTAAAGCACTGGCTGCTCTACATATGGCAGATAAGGTAGCAGAGATTAACTTCCCTGCATGCTTTATGATGAAAGATATCAAAGATGTAACCTTAACAACAGCAACCGGCCATGAAATGATGAGGGCTGCAGCCCAACTGGCAATAGATGCCAAAGAGATTGAAAAGGCCAACGATACAGTCTATAGACAGCCACATGCAAAGAAGGGTAATCTTATCGAGAAAACCAAACTCTACGATAAACCACAGTAAATTGACTAAGGGCATTTTTGCCCTTAATTTTTCTTTTTTTTGCCATGTAATATATACTATTAAATACGAATGTAATATATCATGCCATTTGTAGAGTCTTTTTTAACTAAACGGCAAAAATGGGTTCTGGAACTCCGCCTTAAGGGTTATACCCAGGAAAAGATTGCAGATATACTAAAAACCAGCCGTGCTAATGTGAGCATCCTGGAGAAAAGGGCGTACCAGAATATCAAAAAAGCACAGAATACTCTAAAAGAATGGGATCAACTTCAAGCTATTGTATCCATACAAATAGACGAAAATACTGATATTATGGACATACCAGGTATTATATTTAATGAAGCTGATAAAGCAGGGATCAAGGTCACTGAGAACAGCCTGGATGTGGTAACCACGATACATAATAGCATCCCGGACGTTATACAACATAGAAGAATTGAGCGAAAAATTACTGCTTTTATCAGTAGGGAGGGAGAGGTTTCATTTGACTGATCTGTCCTACGATGTTGTTGTTGTAGGTGCAGGTCCCGCCGGGTCAATGGCTGCAAGGTATGCTGCCAGATCAGGTGCTAAAACTTTGATCATTGAAGAGCATATGTGCGCTGGAAGTCCGTTGCAGTGTACTGGTTTGGTAAGCAGCAAAACCATTGATGAATGTGAGATCAAACCAGGGCCCTGGATATACCAGTCGATCAAGGGTGCTCATATATTCCCTCCTGATAGTTCCTGTATCTCTATTGGCGGTGAGAAGACAAGGGCCTATGTTATTGATAGGAAAATATTCGACCGCACTTTACTGGAACACTCTGTTGAAGAGGGTGCGGATATCATGATGAAGACAAAGGCCCTGGGTTTAAAGGATCACCATGGTAAAAAAATGCTGCACCTTATGCATAATGGTCGTAAGTGTAATGTCACTGCAAAAGTGGTAATCGGTGCTGATGGTGTACAGAGTAATATTGCCAGATGGTGCGGATTGGGTCAGGTGCAAAAAGTATTATCCGGTGTGCAGATCGAGACTGGATATGATGTCAGGGATACCAATATGGTAGAGGTTTTTATTGGCAATAATGTGCCAGGATTCTTTGCATGGTCAGTGCCTGTGAACAAAGATACAGCACGAATTGGGCTATGCGTCGATCCTTCGAAGACTCAGTTGAGTGCTTATGAGCATTTATGCAGGTTCATGCAAACTAATCCGACAATAAGAGAGCGGGCACGTCCCGGTTGTCTGGATGTGGTAATAGGATGTATTCCATTAGGTCCTCAACCGTGTACAGCGGCTGATGGAGTTGTTATTACAGGAGATGCAGCCGGACAGGTCAAACCAACCTCAGGCGGTGGTGTATATATAGGTGCGATCTGTGCAAAATACGCAGGTGAGGTAGCCGCAAACGCTGCACTTTTTGGTAATACGTCTGCACAGGCACTAATGGAATATGACCGGCGGTGGCGTGAAGCAGTAGGCCGCGAATTGAGCATAGGAATGCGGATGCATAATGTGTTAGGTAGGTTGAATGATGATGACCTTAATGAATTGATGGGGTTTTTTAATGAACCCGGGATAATAAAAATTATCAATCAGTATGGTGATATCGATCATCCATCTATATTATTAGGAAAACTGATCACAAAAGCAAAGGGAAAAAGAGTATTCAAAGTTATTAAGGTATTATTGAGGATGATGATTGGATAAATACCTGGATATTAATAGTTACTTAAATTAAATATTATTTATTTGAATTAACTATTTATAATATAAAATAAATATAACAAGAATACAATAAAATGATGTGATAATAATGAAGTCCTCTGAAGTAAGTGTTTTTGACGATACTGACCTAGAATTTATTGATATTCTCAGAAATCTGAATATTTCCAGAAATGTGGCTTCAACTCTTGCATATCTTTCAAGTGTTGATGAAGCAACTTCAAAGGATCTTGAACTGGGTTCACAACTCAGACAACCTGAAGTAAGTATTGCAATGCGAGAGCTGAGGAAGTCCGGCTGGCTGGAAGAACGGGAAGTAAAAAAAGAAGGTAAAGGCAGACCAATGAAGGTATATAAACTGTCGATTCCCATGAGTGAAATAGTCATTCATCTTGAAGATCAAACCAGATTGAATGCCAAGAGAACAATGAAAAATATTGAAAAACTTAAGAGTATAAATTTTAGTAAGTAAACTAATATATATATCTATATTGATTTTAAATTTAATGTTTTACATAAAACGCTCTTTTTTTCATAGTATATCAAG
>MZXQ01000309.1:10287-12698 GCA_002926195.1 Candidatus Methanomarinus sp. HR1
TCTTTTGATCAGGTTTTTCAATACTATAGATCTTATAGATTGAAAAACTTTATTTCTAAAAAGAGTTATTTATATTGAATAATGAATTATTGGATAAAACCACAACCACTTGATTTTAATGTTGAACATCCGTTCTTTTTATGCGTTCTATCTAATACGGACACTGCTAAGATACCAGGAATATCTGCGGCAGGAAGATCACCGGATGTCATTGACTATACACCGGCCGGTGATGCTGAATTAGTGACACTGGGCAGGACAATCTGTAAGAGCGAACCGCCTATGACCCCGGCTGGCAGTCCTACACCGGCAGTGATCACAAGAGCAGCACTGCAATTAACAAAAATTCCATTCTTGTTTATAAATAGCGGTTTGAGGGTCATTCCAAAAATACCTCTTCTGGATGTTGGTGCAAAACCAGGTGGAGACATCAGAACTGCAAAAGGGGTTTTGGATGTTGGTTTGATCTATGAGAACTCAGTTGAACTGGGACGTCAGATAAAACGCCTTTCAGACTGTGTAATTATTGGTGAGAGTGTACCTGCTGGTACTACTACGGCTATGTGTGTGTTAAAAGCACTGGGAATAAATGCCAGAGTAAGTAGCAGTTATCCTGAGAACCCGTTAAACATTAAGGAACAGACTGTAGAGGAAGCATTAAGTAATAAAGGAATATCTTTTGGGGATTTAAAGGATGACCCCATGAGAGCTATTGAATATTTTGGAGATCCGATGATGCCGTGTGTCTGCGGTCTTGTCAAGGGATTGGGAGATACTACAAGCGTACTGGCCGGAGGTACACAGATGATGGCAGTGCTGGCTCTAATCAAACATATTGGAATAAATAGTGATGTTTCAATCGCAACCACAAAATTTGTCGCAGAGGATAAAACTGCCAGCTTCTTAGAAACGGTATCTGATCTTGGATTTAAGTCTTATATTTCAGACCCTGGTTTTAATTTATCAAAGAATCCGGGACTTAGAATGTATGAGTCAGGCGATGTAAAAGAAGGTGTGGGTGCTGGTGGAGGAATGTTCGCAGCCGGTATAATGGGTATTGGTCAGGATGAACTAAGAGATCAAGTCGAACTGATTTGCGATCAAGTGTTTTAATATGGACGAAGATAGATATGTTGTAGTCATCGGATGCAAGAGATGTGGCAAATGTGATAATGTTTGCCCGACCGGCGCACTTTATAAGTCGGATGGCATAGCAAGGATAGATTATACCAAATGTACTCAATGCGGTAAGTGTGTAGAAATATGTCCCAATAAGGCCCTGGTCTTTCTGGACTAATAGGATATATCAATATGGATCTGATTATGCTTATTGTTTCTACAATAATTGGCTTTCTACTTGGCATAGTCAGCGGTCTGGTTCCCGGGATCCATACCAACACTTTTGCTTTTATTCTTGCGGCCTTGAGTCCCTGGCTGGCTGAATCAGGACTTTCACCTCTATGTATTGCTGCAATCATTGTGTCAAGTGCTTTGACACATACCTTCCTTAATATTATACCATCGATTTTTTTGGGTGCACCTGACCCTGATACTTCACTTGCAGTACTGCCCGGACACCAGATGCTCTTTGATGGATACGGATCGGAGGCTGTAAGGTTGTCAGCACTGGGGAGTGCAGGTTCAGTACTGATATCCCTGATACTTACAGTGCCTATGGCTGTGTTCTTTGATAATATGTATCCTTTGATGGAACAATATATGGGCTGGATATTACTGACAATTGTATTGATACTGATATATACTGAAAGAGGTGAAATAATAGAGGGACAGGGTTCATTAGTACGTATGAAATTCAGGGCCTATGCAGTGGTATTGTTCTTAATCTCAGGACTGCTGGGTCTTTTTGCTATTGAATCAGAAGGTTTGATTGATCCGTTCATCGAATTGGGAAAACCCAGTATATTAATGCCACTATTTAGCGGTCTGTTCGGTGCCTCCATGCTTGTTATCAGTATGCAAACAGATACTGTGATCCCAAAGCAGGTTAGTTCCATATCGGTTCTACCCTCAAGAAATATATTAAGGGGAATGATCACAGGTAGTACAGCAGGATCACTGGTGGCCTGGCTTCCAGGTATAACGGCTGCTGTAGCTACCGTACTTGCAAGATTGGCAGTAAAAGAGGATTATTCTGATGATAATTCTGTCAGGGAATTTATTGTATCAATATCAGGTGTCAATACTGCTAATGCGATCCTCGGACTTATAGCATTATTTGTTATACACAGAACCCGCAGCGGTGCTATGGTGGCAGTATCTGATATCCTTGGAGACATACCTATGGGCATTGATACTCTTGTACTACTTTTGATAATAATTGTAGCTGTATCGGTGGCTGCATTTTATATCACCATCTGGATGGGGGATAGGATATTGCCTCTTATAACCAG
>MZXQ01000309.1:12718-12858 GCA_002926195.1 Candidatus Methanomarinus sp. HR1
TTATCTTTACTGGTTGGTTCGGTCTGGTGATATTTACTGCTTCTATACCTATCGGGATGCTTGCGCCGTATCTTAAGATCAGGCGCAGTCATGCTATGGGTGCACTGCTGCTTCCGTTGTTGGTGTTTTATTTATGAGAC
>MZXQ01000308.1 GCA_002926195.1 Candidatus Methanomarinus sp. HR1
ATAAGCGGGTCACTCCAATTGCTCATCACAGGCTGTCCCAAAAGTCCAAAAAATGAAAATTTTTGACCTTAGTTTTTGATTTAAAGGCATAATTGAACTCTCTTTTCATGGATATTTTAGTTTTGAGACGGCCTGATCAGTTGATTTTTGCTTCTATAACGCTTGAATTTCTTTAACAGTTAGAATGGTTAATCGCTTGCCTGAATCATGCATATGAGAAATGAGGAACTGAGCCTCTTTACCTTTACTATTTGGGTTTGACAAGCATTGGTTAATCGATTGGTTTCGTCCCAAGTGAGTGTTTCTTACTTGTATTGGTAGCGCATTTGAAAGAAAATTGTCGCCTTTTATGGACACGACTTTCTGTCTCAATATTAGTATGAGAGCCAAGTGTAAGTCAACTAGGAAAAAACAGAAATTGTCGTACTTTTAAGAAGAAGACCTTACTTTACCTTTTTGCGGGGATAATCAAAAATACCCAGTTACTAAAATTGCCGATATTCAGGGGTTATAAAAACTTATAAAGCCTAAAAAGAACTTATAACAATAGGGAGAAGATTTAACATGAAACTGGTTATTTTTTTGTTTTTATTTATTGTTTTTTCGATAACACCTGTTTTTGCGGCTGTAACCGCTGAAGATAAGGAACAGATATCATCCCAACTGGATATTTTAGAGAACTCTGTAAATTCAGGTAGGATCCACGGTCTTGAAAATCTAATATCACCAAATGCAGAGGCTGGTCTGATAAATGAGATCAATGACGCTATAAGGAAAGAAAAGATAGATTATGAGATTGAGAGTATTGATTCTTTCAAAGAGACTGAAGACGCCAGAGTAAAAGTAAAATGCAGTGTTGCCGTGTCTGGTGCGAATTGGAATATGTCAGGTTTTTCCAATTTTTTTATTTTTGAAAAGGTGGATGGTAATTGGCTGATAATAGACACGGATTTTCATGAAAAATTAAGTTCTGATTATGGTTTAAAAATCTTCGGATTGGTATTTCTGATAATGGGGGCTGTCTTCTTACTTATTATTATTATGGGATTGGGGATATACCGTTACTTAAGGTCGAAATCAAAAACGGTGCTGGAAAAATCTGTTTCTGTTAAGCCTGATGAACCCGAATACCAGGGTGTTGGAATAAGGTTTGTGGCAACTATAATTGATCTTACAATTATCTTTATGATTACAATTTTAGCGTATACCTTCTTGTTGATCCCTTATATGAATCAGTCTCAGAAAACTGGCGCGCTGTATTCTACTGTACTATTTATATCCACTTCATTTCTGCTGGTCTTTCCGTTCTTGTATTATATAATTCTGGAGGGATGGAAAGGAGCAACTGCAGGAAAAATGATATGCAAGATACGCGTCGTAAAAGAAGATTGCAGCCAGTGTGATATTAAATCTTCAATTATCCGCAACCTATTCAGATTAATTGATGGCATTTCTGGATATCTTGTAGGCGCGATAGTCATCTGGAGTTCAGATAAAAAACAACGTTTGGGGGATATCATTGCTAAGACCGTAGTCATAAAGAAATAAGTTCTCTGATTGTACTGCCGTTGGGTAAGAAATGATGTATTTACTAACTCCCAAATGACCCAAAGTCTCTTCTTCTGCATTTTTTTCGGTCAACCCACCTTATAAAATCCTATCGACCACATCCCAACCCGACCTCGAGCATACGCCAACGACACTCATAAGCTATGTTCATTGATCATCTCAGTAGCACCGAGATAAGTCTTATTCACCTGATACAAAACCTCATCCACATACCACTCCCTTACCTGGCTGATCGCTTTAGCACTTGAACTCAAATAGACCCCTGTTGTCA
>MZXQ01000307.1 GCA_002926195.1 Candidatus Methanomarinus sp. HR1
AATTGAACCAATCCCGGACAACTTTGCTATCTTTCGCATGTTTGGGACTGATACTCCCAATTATTCAAAGCTTCAGTTATTATAATCTACCTCTTTATTTTTCCTCGCAAAATGATTACTTGAACTATTACAGCTATAACAATAATAATTAGTACATTAAAAATTTTTAAAAAATTGATTTGAAAAGGAGGAAAGGGATGTTTGCCTTTCTTCTCTTTGTAATGTTCCTCAGTGGACTCCTCAGTTGGTGATGCATCGGGTGTCGGTGTTGTAAAAGAATAAACTGCATTTTCTGTGGAAATTGTCTGCTCTATATCATCTTCTACACCACCGCCGGTGAATTGACCGCTTAATCTTTGATTTTTTTCATCAATGTTAGAATCAATAAGTACGCCCAGGCTCCATTTAATTCCTTCGGTGAGTGTCATATCCCGGGCAGCAAAATTATTTGCATTTACATAACTAAATCCCTTTAATCCTAAAACGCGAGCAGCGATATAGTCATAATTACTTGTATCATCATCTGAAGGATCACCATAACAATGCGCCAGTGTTTTATCCAGTCCGGTACTTTTTTGCAAATATTCCCATTTAGCTATGTTATTGATCCATTTATACGGATCATTATCATTTACCGTTCGTGTGAAAAAATCTACATAATAGTAGTCAGGGGTGGCGCAAGACCCTCTGAAGGTACTCATAAAGCTCTCCCACATATAATAGTCATTTCCACAATGATCTGCATAATATCTTACGCCATTAGCTATTGTTTTTTGACCATTCATACGAACATGATCATTTATTGCAGTTAAACGCCGGTTAAAATCATCTTTACTGCTTTGTCCGTAATAACCAGGATCAACTTCATCCCAGAAGAAACCCTCAACATAATCATGACTATCAATAAATTCCTTTATATTCTGTTCCCAGTTATTTTTATCAGAAGCACTTGCATATGTACTTCCTAATGCCTTATAGAAATAAACATCAACATCAGCACTTTGGATCTGTTGAATTTCAGCCTTGTTATCATCTGCAATGATAACGAGTGTTAAACCTGAGTTTGCCCAGTCCATATTTGAGCAATTAAGCCACCCGTAATAAGCAATAAATTTTA
>MZXQ01000083.1 GCA_002926195.1 Candidatus Methanomarinus sp. HR1
GAATATACGTATCCACTTCAAAAAGTAGGGTAAAATGCATATTTGGATTATCTAAATCAAGTGGCTAAGCAGACTTCCAATTTTAAAATTATGTCAGTTACCCTCAGAATTGAAATGGATACGAATATACAATAGATACACCTATAAGTTTTAAAAATAAAAGGCTTTCCGATGAACTCGTAGAATGCAATAATGTAGTATTAGTTGATTCCGTCTTCAGTTCATCCATTGAGTAATGAAGAGACAGTTTAGTGAAAAGGAACCACTGGGGGAATTTATCGAAGAATGTTATACTAAACCATATCTGTTTTTTGTAACTTTCTGCCACAGAGTACACAGAGATGTCTTTTCCGCCCCCAAGTCCTCTCTCTGTGCTCTCTGTGACCTCTGTGGCAGTCATATTGAGTTCCAAATTACACTTGCGGAGTAGTATATCATAAAAGATTTAAAAGGCAAGAGCCATCTAATATTTAACGTATCGTGAATTATAGTATAATAAAATATGAAACGATCTATAATTTTTTTAACATTTCTAAGTATCATTCTACTTACCATCCTTATTTGCACCGCTGTTTCGGCTGAAGGTGGAAGAGGAGGTGGTGGTTTAGGAGACGGCAAAGGCGATGGCGGTAATATTAACAATTCATCTGTCTGGGCTGGTTTATTATCCATAAAATACATTCTTGGTGGATTTATTGCCTTATCAGGACTTATCCTCTTAAAAACCGTTAAAATCAATCAGAATAGAAGAACACTTCTAATGTGTTTCGTTTTTGTACTGTTTGGAGTATTGGTGATCATGCATCAACCCAGCCCCATGCGCTCAGTAGTAGATGCCATAACATCTCTGCTTACTGGTAGTATGATCTCTACTAAAAAATTCACGTTGTTGATATTCATCAGCGGACTATCAATAATCGGATCAAAATTATTTTGTGGGTGGGTCTGTCCGTTCGGAGCACTGCAGGAGATAGTAAATAATATCCCGGTACCGTTTAAGATTAAATTATCATTTAACATAACTAATATTATTAGAATATCGCTTTTTATTATCAGTTTAATCATGGTTCTGAGTATAGGAAACGATCTATATACATACAAGAACATCCTGAATCCTTTCGAACTCTTTGCGTGGGAGTTTGAATTGGTATTAGCAATTCTAGTAGGGGTTGTGCTGATCGTATCAATATTTGTGTATCGTCCTTTTTGTTATCTTATATGTCCTATAGGGCTTATGACATGGCTGCTTGAATATGTAAGCATTTTTCGTGTGCGGGTTGACAGGAGTAAATGTAATAATTGTAATAAATGTATTT
>MZXQ01000306.1 GCA_002926195.1 Candidatus Methanomarinus sp. HR1
TTCTCTGAAGTTTCAGGTAGGATCCGCCTTACAGTAGGATTACCTACATCACCTGACAATGAACTTGCAATATCAGGATTTTCCATTGCAATCCCTATGGCATTCTGTCGAGTCTTCTCTGGAATCGCTTCGAGAAGATAGCCTGTTCTGGTAAGCTTTTGGTCGCGATATGCAAATTCATACAGATCAGGATATCTGCATGTAGGTGATGTAGCAGATATATGGAGGTGCATCACATCGTCCTTTTCGTTAGTAGAAATAGTTACATTATCATACTCAGTCCCCTGATAAGGAGTGATCTGGCATGAGAGTTGGGCTTCGATATACTCATAATCAGAAGGCTGTGTATTTACCCACATAATATTATATGTTTGCACCTTTTGTTCCGTATCTGTAATACAGCCCGGACAGGTGATAATTGCGGATAAGATCATAATTATGAACAGTACCAATATCTTTTTCATATTATCACCGAAAAAGGAAGATAAGATGCGATCAAACGCATCTTAATCCGTATCCTCAATATCTATTGTATATTCGAACTCTTCCACATAATGTGGTAATATGCCAAGCTCCCATTCTCCAGCAGCACCATTTGTGTTATAGCGTTCGATATAACTGATTCTGTATTCATCATAGATTCCACTGCTGTCCATTTCCCAGGGTACAGTGCATCCTGTACCTCCAAGACTGACCGAGCCGTAATATCCAGTCATAGTCAGGTTTAGTTCTACATAATCTCCTGATGGTCCTTTGAGTGTTAGATCAAATGATGGTTCTTCATCTGTGTTACTTCCACCACCGCACATATCATATTGATACCGGTTAGAAGAAATTTCGATCGTTATTGGTGCATCGGTCTTAGCTGTAAATGGCTTGATGAAGGGGTCAGTCGGTTGTGTCCATACTTCAAAATACAGATTGATCATTCTATCCCATTCATCAACACACGGATCATCGAAATTCAGGTCGATTTCTCCATCATACATGCCTTTTGCATTCTCAGGTACGCTAAGATGAATATTAACAGTGGCAGTCCCGTTAGCAGGTACAACTAAAGGCGCATCTATAGTAATTGCATCATCAGTAAATGCCGGCATCATCATATCATACCTGTACCACCGGTTGTCAACAAACTCCGGTTCGATCTCGATGTCTACATCGCCTGTATTTTTTAAATTAACCTCATAATCATATTCCTTTCCGGATTCAACACGATCATGAATGTAAGAGGGATGTATTAGTAGCACAGGTGGGTTCCATACTTCTATATGAAGGTGCATTGAATTAATATATTCTTTATGTATCATTTCATAGGACACTGGCATCAAGTCATCTGTGAATGCGATCTGAATACTGTAATATCCACATTCCGCATCTTCAGGAATTTCAACCCTTATCGTAAACTCTATCTCAGCTTCAGGTTCGAGTTCTATTGAAGATGGGGTTATATCAATCCAGTCCTCGTCAATGAAGTATTCACTATAGGGGTCTTCGACAATTATAGGGTCCAATGATACTGTTATGTTATCTTTGTTAGTTACCTTTACAGTGATATCATCACTTTCGCCTGGCTTTAATTCCATATTAGAGTAGGACGGACTGATCTGGAGTTTGGTAAATGTTATATTTTCCATTTCTTCCATATCCATTGGCAATTCATCTACTACATTTATTGTTTGTTCATGAACTGCTGTTATTAGCGGAATGCCTGCTATACTGATCAACAGAAAAGCCAGTAATAAGTTAATTGTTCTTGGTATCATGTTTTCAATATCTCCTTGTTTTCTTGTTAATATTTAAATTAGTTAATGTCTTAGTGTATCTATGATATTATTAATAAACCTTTCGATGTATGGAACAACTAAATAATATATTATATAGGTACTACAATAATTACCAAGCATGCCCATGTATTAATCAGAACCATACGAATGGAGATAAAAATTAGCACCAATGAAAAGAATAGACTTGTTGCGAAACACCCCCTCCACAAGAATCATGCACTCCAGCTTCCCGTACCGCACCCTCAATTCAGCAG
>MZXQ01000305.1 GCA_002926195.1 Candidatus Methanomarinus sp. HR1
TTCTAAAAAGAAGCAAGGTTGAGGATATTTCACGATCGGTTTATGTTATTGATGAACAAATGGCTGGAAAAGTACTGGAATTCTCAGATGGTGAGAGGGGATTATTAAAGACCCGGAAAGTACATTCTGCAAAATACTGTGTAGAGGGGACAAAAAAGAATCTGACCGTCTTTACCCAGAAACAGGATACTTCATATCCTTACTGGACTATGGATGGTAAAGAGCCAGAGTACCAGATGCTTGGGTTTATACCTGTATTTGAATCCGTATCCGGGGATAGTGAAGCTGATTTGAAGTATAAGAGGTTTTATAAATTTTATCTGCCTGCTTATATTGTTTCATTAGTTAGCTTTGTTGTTTTAGTTGTTATATTTATTCGTAGACATGAGGATTCTTTTGACTTGTAGGAAAGTATAAACGCATTTATTTATCTTGCAGTAAACTAAAACTTTCATTATTCTTATATAAAATAATCTATATTAATATTATATGAACAACCATGGAAACCACTGAAGAAACAAACGAATGGCCATTATCCAATTATCCGATATTTATGGCTTTGGTTTTACTTGCGGCTACAGCAGTAACTCTTGCAATGGGTAATGAGCCACGTGCTGAAAGCCTTGCAATTTATGCATATTATTTACTTGTTATTGGTGTTATCATTCGATTCTTTGAACTTGCATTGCCTGATAGGGTTAGAAATTTTTATTCCAATATTTCATTAGATCGAATAATTCGAAAAAAAGGAGGGCATGAATGAATTTAATAGTAATGCCTGGGTTGTTTTTTGATAATTTAATAGTATATCAAGTATAACTTGATGTATCGAAAATGCTCACTTCTTCACATTTTCTAATCTTCATGAAGATTGCGGTAGAGATTCTTATGAATTTCTGCCGCTTTTTTTATTGGTATTTTCCACAGTTTAAATATATAATATTAGTTGATAATTATTGTAGGGAAATTAGCCACAGATAAACATACTATTATACCTTTCGGTTTGAATAAGGAAATGTATTTTATGAGTATAAAATACACTAAATGTAAGGCAGGGACCTAAACCTACCTACATCACCAATTTCAAGCACAATTAACATGTGCCCTGTATGGTTTTACATGTCTTGCGCTTGTTTTCTTGTTATTTGTGATCGGGAAACTTTTTTGATAATCTTATAGATCTTTTCGAATGGCCTTGCAGCTACATTTGATGGAACATTTCCATCTATCCAATTCTTCTAATTGATAGTATAATTCTTGATATATCACATC
>MZXQ01000304.1:0-324 GCA_002926195.1 Candidatus Methanomarinus sp. HR1
GTTACTGCCCGGACATTCGCAGGTGATGTCTGCGCCCCGTTGTCTGAGGAGATCCGGAGCGCACTTACTGCACTTATTGAGATGCGATGGGTGGATGTGGGGGCCGAGTTGTCAGAAGGGGACTGGGCGGAGTTTCAGCGGCTGTGTCTGCCTGAGTCGCCGGAGTTTATTCTGGATATTCCGGATTACTACGCGTTTTATACGTATTCGATGTTCAGGGGGCGGGTCGTCGGGTGAACGCTTTCGGGGAGTATCACTTAAAAAGTCTCATCTTTTCATACGATCAATTATTTTCTTTTCATGCCAAAAGCGTATTTTTCCACC
>MZXQ01000304.1:427-824 GCA_002926195.1 Candidatus Methanomarinus sp. HR1
CAAATAGGAGGTATGGAAATACCGATCCTTAATGATATTGATCTCACAGTCAGGTCCGGTGAAAAGTTATGAAAAAATATATGAATGAAAATAAAGAAGATATAATTGCTATCACAACAGTATTTTTCGTGATATTCTCAGCATTTATTGATCCCCTGGTTTCTGCAATTATCTTGATTGTCATACTATTCTGTATTGGAATCTGGAATATAAGCTACAAGTGATGTGGTGGTGAACATACAATGGATAAAAGAAAAATCGGCGTTTTGCCGGTGATATTGGGGACGGTTCTGTTTGTTAGAAGCAAGAAGCCAGTATTGTCTGATGGAAAATAATAACATTATAATGTAATTAAAATAATAAAATGATGACATAATAACGTAATCAAGTTTAAATA
>MZXQ01000304.1:841-993 GCA_002926195.1 Candidatus Methanomarinus sp. HR1
TGGTGGAAAACAGGAAATGTAAAGAATTCCTGGCTTAAACCATACAAAAGGCACATCTATTCTGATGTTAAAAAATATACCGATAAAAGATGTTGAGTTGCTTAAGACTCTTGTATATATAATCTGTAAAAAACCTGGGATGATTGTTAATT
>MZXQ01000304.1:1059-1284 GCA_002926195.1 Candidatus Methanomarinus sp. HR1
TAATAAAGTATGTTTTCAATTACAGGGGCAGTCCTATTGCAAGTATGAGAAAAATGAAAAAAGCTTATCTCTATACACCAAACCTTGCATTTGCATTCAACCAGGATATGGATTCGATCCTGCCATATATGCTTGAAAACATTGTAGCATCGCATATAGATGCAAGATTTTTCTATAGGAACAGTTTTGAGATTGATTTCATAATCCCTGATAATGACAAACAGG
>MZXQ01000082.1:0-854 GCA_002926195.1 Candidatus Methanomarinus sp. HR1
CAATACTACAAAAGAATGGATTGGAACATGCCCTTTTTCGACGATCTCATACTACAAGAAGTCATTTGAAAATGCTTGTATTATAAAAACATATATATATTATAAAATCAATTGAATTTCAGAAGGTGACGAAATGTTAAAAAAAACGATTATTGCAACTGTTCTGTTAATATTAGCTGTGGCTTCATCCGGTTGTGTTATAGATGGCTATGATGTTAAACTTGGGATACTTGATGTACCTGATAATGGCTGGTGCCCAATAGGAACTCCATTTCAGATCACGGATATTAAAAATGACACATCATATACCATTAAATTTACCGGAATTGAAGTAATTGATGGTACGGATATGTGCAGAATGTGCGGTCAAATAGGTAATGAAACTAAATACCTTAGTTGTGATATATATTTTGATGAGGGTTGTGAGAATGAATTGTGTATATTGCATGATTCTGAGGGAAATATATTTTATACATCTGCAATAAATTTTTCGCAATAGCTATTTTATCACATAAATCATCTATTTTTCCTCACAATCCTGCGCACCAGTGAATCCTCAGCTGCAATACTATCAAGCACTACCTCAAATCCTTCATCTGGTGCAAGCATACGCTCCAAATATACTCCGGTGATACCAACCCTGGCCCGTCTGCTCAAAACCCTGATCCTCTCATTTATAATGTCCTGTCCGGTACCTAATTTCTTAGCAAGTGCACCGTGAGAAATATCAGATACCGGTGTTTCAATATGTCCCTTTAGATTAGGTTCTATCACCATCAATTGTTTATTCACACCAGGCACACGGTTATGATCAATATCCTCAAGCTTATCAGGACCCAGTTTGCCTCCGAATG
>MZXQ01000082.1:1003-3448 GCA_002926195.1 Candidatus Methanomarinus sp. HR1
AAGTTAATTAGCATCTCCCACTGTTCTTTATTATATTTGATAGTCTTATTATTCCCCATAGTGGCAGTCTTTTGTCTCATTAAATAGTTACAATGTCGGTATACGATAAATAATAGATTTATTGGGGGTGCATATATATATCGTATGCAATGAATTAATGCTATCTTATGAAGATCATCTCAGTAACAGGGTATAAAAAAAGCGGTAAAAGCTTATTAATTGAAAAACTGATCAGTGAGCTGATAAAACGCGGCCACGTAGGTACGATCAAGCACATCCACAATACTGACCTTAATCCAAAAGGCACAGATACCAGACGACATATGGATTCCGGTGCTGATAAAGCAATAGGTGTAACCTCTACCGGGGCAGCAGTTTATTCATCAAACACCACACTTGAACATGCACTGGATGAACTGGCCAATGCCGGCATGGACTATACAGTAGTTGAAGGGTTCAAGGATAGCCATCTGCCCAGGATAGTAATGGGTGATCTTGAACTTCCATATACTGTAAAAAAGCTCAGCACCGGCCCGAATGGAATAACAGACGCAACTATTACAGAACTTCTTAATATAATTGAACAACAGCCCGAATACTATACACTTGATTCTCTTATTGTGTATATGAAACGTCATCCCCGCATCAACGAAGCAGGTGCAATTGGAAGTTTTACCGGAATTGTCAGGCAGAAGACAGGGGAAATAGAGACAAAAGCCCTTGAGTTCGAGTCATATGAGGGTATTGCAAAACAAAAACTCCAACAGTTAGAGAATGATATTAAAGAGCGCAAAGGCATCATTGATATTAAGATATATCACAAAACAGGATGGGTAATGCCGGGTGAAGATATTGTATATATTGTAGTAGCAGCCTCTCACAGACAGCAGCTCTTTTTAGCACTTTCCGATGCCATCGAGCGAATTAAGACCGAGATTCCTATCTGGAAAAAGGAGCATACCACAACAGGTGAATTCTGGGTTGAGGGGCACTTATAACAAGGTTTATTCACCCACAAACCAATTATATAGGCGTGATAAGATTATGAAATTATTTGGTACAAACGGAGTCAGAGGAATTGCTAATGAAAAAATAACACCTGACATGGCTCTTGATCTGGGGAAAAGTCTTGGAACATACTTATTACAGAACAACCAGGACATCAAGGTGGCAGTGGGTATGGATACACGTATCTCAGGAGATATGTTAAGATCAGCTGCTGTGGCAGGACTGCTGTCAACCGGAGTGGAAGTCGTGGATGTAGGAGTACTGCCGATACCTGCACTTCAATATTATATCCGTGACAGGGCGAATGCAGGTATTATGATCACCGCATCACATAACCCAAGAGAATATAACGGGCTCAAGATAGTCGCAGGAGACGGAACAGAATTCTCAAGAGAGGGTGAAACTGAAGTAGAAACCATCTATTTTTCACATAAATTTCATCAAGCCCGGTGGGATAAGACCGGTGGCTATTTCAAGGATCAATCGGCCATTAGATCATATATGGACGGTATCATTGAGCATGTGGATGCAGATGCCATTCGCTCGGCCGGACTTACAGTAGTGGTAGACCCGGGGTGTGGAGCCGCATGTGCAGTGACTCCTCTGCTGCTTCGGGAACTGGGCTGTAAAGTGATAAGTCTTAATGCCCAGCCGGACGGCACATTCCCTGGCAGGAATCCAGAACCTACAAAAGATGTGTTGAGCGATCTGATGAATACTGTAAGAGCATCAGGTGCTGATGTAGGAATTGCCCATGATGGAGATGCTGATAGAGTGGCATTTGTGGATGAAAATGGAGAGTTCCTTGATGAAGAGGACCTGCTGGCTCTAATGGGATCACATGTGCTTACTCAAAAGAAAGGCAATGTAGTTACACCTGTTAGTTCATCCCTTAGATTAAAGGATATAGCGCAATCAATGGGGTGCGAACTTACATGGACCGCAGTAGGCAGTATAGATGTAGCGCATAAGATGATCGATATCAATGCCGTATTTGGCGGAGAGGGAAACGGAGGTCTGATCTTCCCTGATTTCCAGTACTGCCGTGATGGTGCGATGACAGCTGCTAAAATGCTTGAACTGCTTGCCAGAGGCAAGAAACTATCAGAATTAAGAGCCAATATACCGCAATATCACAATCTTAAGGACAAGATCAAATGCGATGACCCGGTTGATGTGATGAAAGCAGCAAAACTGGCTCTTAAGCATGAGGATGTGGACGATACTGATGGTCTGAAAATATGGTATCCGGACGGATGGATACTTATAAGACCAAGCGGTACAGAACCAATAATCCGGATCTATGTAGAATCCAGTTCAAGCGGACGTGTAAAAGAATTGATGGAATATGGTCGTAGTGTGGTAAATGAGTGCAGTGCAGGGACTGTAGATTGACACAGATATAACGTTGAAGATACGTAAGGCAGGATATGATAC
>MZXQ01000082.1:3483-6244 GCA_002926195.1 Candidatus Methanomarinus sp. HR1
TTAATAATCTAATTCCATAGGTACAGGTGAATTAAGTGCGTATAATAATAATTGGTGCAGGTGATGTGGGTTACCATCTTGCTAAAGGACTTTATCATGACCATGAAGTTGCGATAATCGAAATTGATGAGGAAGCATGCAATAAAGCCAGTGAACTTGATATCATGGTAATACATGGTAATGGTGCCAATGTGGAACGATTAGAGAATGCAGGTATAATAAAATCTGATCTGGTAGTGGCTGTAACAAACTATGATGAATTTAATATCGTAGCATGTCTGACATCCAAGCTGCTTACTGATAATAAGGTCAAGACCATTGCAATGGTCAGCAACCCGGAATATATCGATGAACCTGTAACAAAGCGGGAAAAAACAGGTATGGATATCATGATCTGTCCTGAGCTATCTCTTGCTTTGGAAATGTTCGAAATCCTTTCAGTTCCTTCGGCTGTGGATGTTGAGAACTTTGTAGGCGGTCTGGTCAAGATGATCGAGTTCAAAGTAGAGGAATGGAATTTTTTAGCAAATAAAGCCCTTAAAGATATTCCGTTTCCTCAAGGCAGCATGATCTCAGTAATATTTAGAGATTCTGATCTTATAATTCCTGATGGGGATGCTATTATACATTCAGGTGATCGAATAGTAATGATCGGTAAAAAGGACGCATTTTCAACGATACGAACATGGTTTGAGGAAAAGAACCAGAGTAAGAAAGTCCTTGTTGTAGGAGGAGGCAAAGTAGGATTTTATCTGATCAGGTTACTAAGTAAGAATGGGTTTGATATCACAATTATCGATAACAACAAAAAACAATGTGAGGTGATAGCAGAGGTCTTACCTGATATTACAACATTAAACGGTGATGGTACTGATATTACTTTACTTGAAGAAGTCAATACATCAGGAATGGATGCTGTAGTATCTGTTACAAATAGTGATGAGAAGAATCTGCTGTGTTCGCTTATCGCAAAGCAGATGGGTGTAAATAAAGTTATTGCCAGGGTGGATAGAACTGAATATACTCAATTGTTCGAGATGGTGGGGGTGGATGTAGCTATGAGTTCCAGGGATGCGACCATTAATGAGGTATTGAAAACTACGCTTCTTTCGACCGGTATTCAATCTATCACAATGCTGGAAGGAGAAAAGGGAGAAGTACTTGAGCTTACAGCAAAACTAGGTTCTAAGATCGTAAAAAAGCAGTTGAAGAACCTTAAGTTTCCAAAGGGGGCAATAATCAGTACTATTGTACGCGGAATAGAGATCATTATACCGGATGGGAATATCCAGATACAACCGGGAGATGATGTTATAGTCTTTACCAAACCTGATGTGGTCTCAAAAGTAGAGGGTTTTTTTAAATAAACCGGATGTATTATGAAATATACAATTGTTCTACATATTTTGGGTACGATCCTGAAATGTCTGGGATTATTTATGCTGATCTGTGCACTTGTAGATTATTATTATTCACGCCTGGATCCATCGGAAGCTCCATCTGTTATGGTTTTTATTTATTCAGGCATTATTACGTCTGTAGCAGGATTAATACTGGGATATAAAAACCAGGGTTCAGGAGAGCTAAAGAAACGTGAGAGTTTTGCCATAGTAGCTTTTGCTTGGCTGGCAGCGGCCGTATTTGGTGCATTGCCTTTTTTATTTAGCGGTTTTTCACCTGTTAACGCCCTTTTTGAATCCATGTCTGGTTTTACTACAACAGGTGCCACTATAATGATTGATATTGAGTCCCATTCAAAGGCACTCCTGTTCTGGCGCTGTTTAATCCAATGGGTAGGCGGTATGGGTATTATCATGTTGTTCCTTGCTATTTTGCCAAATCTGGCAGTGGCGGGACGGGAGATGTTTAGGGCAGAGGCTCCCGGACCTACTGAAGATAAACTCAAACCAAGACTTAAGGAGACTGCAAAGATATTATGGATGGCCTATATAGTCATTTCCGTAATTGAATTTATTTTATTGAAAGTTGCAGGAATGAGTGTTTATGATGCTGTTACTCATACTTTCACTACTATGGCATGCGGTGGTTTTTCACCAAAAGCAGATTCGATAGCAGCTTTTGAAAGTCCTTTGATAGAAGGGATTATCATAGTTTTCATGTTCATTGCCGGGGCTAATTTTGCACTTCATTATAAACTGATATATGTGGATCATAAGAGCTTTCTTAAGGATAGTGAGTTTAAGTTCTATGGTCTGATCGTAGCCGTTGCATCTATCCTGCTCACATTGATGTTGTGGAAGACCGGGACTTTTTATAGCGTGATAGAATCGTTTAGATATGCTGTTTTCCAGGTGTTATCGATCCTGACCACAACTGGCTATGCAACGTTTGATTTTAATACATGGCCTGATTCCTGCAGGATGATATTATTTATGCTAATGTTTATTGGAGGTTGTGCTGGTTCCACGTCTGGCGGGGTCAAGGTCGTACGGATATTACTAATGATTAAATATGGATACCGAGAACTCTTCAAGACCCTGCAGCCGAAGTTAATAAGACATATTCGGCTGGGGGACCGGGTAATTCCGGATGAGGTTATGGGCAGTATCTTTTCATTTATGGTCCTTTATATACTGGTATTTATGATCAGTACTCTTATACTAAGTTTGCTTAATGTGGATATGATCAGTGCAGCTTCTGCTTCTATTGTGACATTAGGGAATATCGGACCGGGATTTGATCTGGTTGGACCGTGGTCCAACTTCAGTACTATACCTATTATCGGTAAACTGGTACTGAT
>MZXQ01000082.1:6249-8591 GCA_002926195.1 Candidatus Methanomarinus sp. HR1
CCGGGGTTCTGGAAGGATTAACAAGGTATGACAATTGAAAAAGATAGGTATTCAAGATGATCGAGTTCAAAGTAGAGGGGTTTTTTAAATAAGCCGAATGCATTATGAAATACACAATTGTTCTACATATTCTGGGTACGATCCTGAAATATCTGGGATTATTAATGCTGATCAGTGCACTTGTAGGTTATTATTATTCATTGTCAGATCCATCGGAAGCTCCATCTGTTATGGTTTTTATTTATTCAGGCATTATTACGTCATTAACAGGATTAATACTGGAATATAGAAACCAGAGGTCAGAAAAGCTAAAGAAACGTGAGAGTTTTGCCGTAGTAGCTTTTAGCTGGATGGCAGCGGCCGTATTTGGTTCATTGCCTTTTTTATTAAGCGGTTTTTCACCTGTTAACGCCCTCTTTGAATCCATGTCAGGTTTCACTACAACAGGTGCCACTATAATGACTGATATTGAGTCTCATTCAAAGGCACTCCTGTTCTGGCGCAGTTTCATTCAATGGGTGGGTGGTATGGGTATTATCATGTTGTACCTTGCTATTTTACCAAATCTGGGAGTGGCAGGACGGCAGATGTTTCGGGCAGAGGCTCCCGGACCTACTGAGGATAAACTCAAACCAAGACTTAAGGGGACTGCAAAGATATTATGGATGGTCTATATAGCCATTTCCGTAATTGAATTTATTTTATTGAAAATTGCAGGAATGAATGTTTATGATGCTGTTACTCATACTTTCACTACTATGGCATGTGGTGGTTTTTCACCAAAAGCACATTCGATAGCAGCTTTTGAAAGTCCTTTGATTGAGGGGATCATCATAGTTTTCATGTTCATTGCCGGGGCTAATTTCGCACTTCATTATAAACTGATATATGTGGATCATAAGAGCTTTCTTAAGGACAGTGAGTTTAAGCTATATGGTCTGATCGTAGCCGTGGCATCTATCCTGGTCACATTGATGTTGTGGAAGACGGGGACTTTTAATAGCGTGATAGAATCGTTTCGATATGCTATTTTCCATGTGATATCAATCATGACCGGAACTGGTTATGCAACGTTTGATTTTAATACATGGCCTGATTCATGCAGAATTATATTATTTTTGCTAATGTTCATAGGAGGTTGTGCTGGTTCCACGGCTGGCGGGATTAAGGTCGTACGGATATTACTAGTGATAAAATACGGATACCGAGAACTCTTCAAGACCCTGCAGCCGAAGTTAATAAGACATATTCGGCTGGGGGACCGGGTAATTCCGGATGAGGTTATGGGCAGTATCCTTTCATTTGTGATCCTTTTTTTACTGGTATTTGTGACCAGTACTGTTATATTATGTTTGCTTGAGATAGATTTGATCAGTGCAGCTTCTGCTTCTATTGTGACATTAGGGAATGTAGGACCGGGATTTGATCTGGTTGGACCGTGGTCCAACTTCAGTACTATACCTATTATAGGTAAACTGGTNNGCTAATATGTGGATAGGGAGACTGGAAATATTTACTGTACTGGTACTGCTTATTCCGGGGTTCTGGAAGGATTAACAAGGTATGACAATTGAAAAAGATACATATTATACTGAGATGCAATCGAGCTAATATTGATCTTCCAGGCCATCAAATTTGATCATCCAGCAATTCCTTGCATTCCAGGACATAATAAATGACTCTGTTGTACAGGACATGATTTTTCCATCAGGAACATTCGGGTCATGGTATACAATCCGGTCATCCTGAAAATCAAGTATTACTATAAAATGACCGGTTCCATTGTTACTACCATCTAAATAACCGGTGTCAATTTGTACGATTACCGGATTTTCTGCTTCAATTTCTTGTTCAATGTCGCTAATATTAGCATTGTTAATTGTAGAAGCCTGCAGATTGAACTGGTATGCTGCTGCTGATATTTGTGTTGATGTCGTACCTTTTTTTGTTGTATTACATGCCGTTATTATTTCAGCTTCAGATCTTATAATCCCATTCGAAGCAAGGATCATCCGTAAGCATGCAGGTCCGCATGTGTAATATTTTTCTTGTTCAAAGTAAGGAACATCTATACTACATGTTCTAAGTGTGTTGTTTTGTGTAGTATTAAATTCAGCATTGGATACAATATTATCTGCTAATTTTTCCGAGTAAAATCCCCAGGACTTTTCACCGGTAGTGCAGGTAAGCAGGGTGAGCAACAAAATTGCTGTAATAATGTACTTTTTCACGTTTTTTCACCTTTATTATTTGGTTAGACCATTATATTGCAAGCACAGTCTGATTAAATTGTAATAAATAATTCCTGCCGGGTTAATAACATCACAATATTAATATATTTT
>MZXQ01000082.1:8620-11854 GCA_002926195.1 Candidatus Methanomarinus sp. HR1
GAGAAATAAGAAGTACAGAGTAGGCTCCCCGAAGTAATAATTTTTTCCTGCGATATTAGTTCATCTGTGGTTCATTTTCTCTTGAAAACAATCCAAGTTTAATTAAAAACGTTACGCTACCCCAAAAACCGAATAAAGCTATAATGAATGATTCAAAAAATTTTGCGATATACTCCATTTCAGTTCCACAAAAATAAAAACCTGCTCGATCGAACCCACTATCAACAACAATCATAACTAACAAATAAAATGTAAAACCTATTATAACACGTGCAGCACGCTTTGACAGATTGCCGGAATCATCAGGAATGGCTTTGAATAATAGCAGTAGAAAAGCAATATTTGTTCCTAATAAATACCCGATAATATTAGCTTCTCCCATACGGGTGATGGCTAATATTAAAGGTAATAAAAGTAGAAAAAAAAGGAATATAATATTTTGAATCCTGGCAGCGATTACAAAGTTGTTTCGATTAAAAAAACTCTCCATCAATGAATACTTAACAAGAAGGAAGTTAAAACCAAGTAAAATGATCCCGCCTATGACTGCGCTTCCTATAACATCCGCAATAAAATGTCGGCCCAGGTACATTCTCGACAGAGCCATAAGAACCACCATGACTGGAACAATCCAGTACAATATATGCTTTTTAAAAAGAATCGCAATCCCTCCCCACAATGATACCATATTCTGGACATGACCGGAGGGAAATCCATAGGAATCCATACCATTTTGAATTTGAAGCCGAATGGCTTCCACTACTTGTTGATTCAAAGGCTCAAAGAAACCCTTCGCTCCTCCGCTGATGAATGGAGATGTGTTAGGTTCACCTTTGTCAAAATATTGAACATTGGAATCCACATGAACGGGTCGAGGCATGCCAAAGAATTCCTTTAAAAAGACATTAATCAGACCCTGCCACATCATTAATTGAAGTAAAAGGAATCCTTTACGAAAACTTATTCCGAATATAATGAAACATATTATCCCAATAATAAATTGTTCATAGCCCATTTGCGTAATAGCCATCATAATAAATGTCAGTGAATCAGATGCAAATGACTGTAAATAAAGAATAGGCTCTGTTTGAAACATGGCTATAATATTAAATATTGCAGTATAAATAATTACCAGACAAATTTGTGAGACTTTTTATTTTCTTGTGATTGAATTAAGAAAAATACAAACAAGTTATAACAGAAGTAACGCCTAATATTGTATTTGTATGATATAATTTATGAAAGGATACCTCACAGTTTACCACCCCTTAAGGATTTCCTGGGAATAATGGGTTAGTTGTTCATTTTTCCCTGCGTATAACACCGTATTTCTGGACCTTCTTCATCCTGGCAAGGTTCAATACCCTTATCATCTCCTTTTCTTCCAGGTCCCTGGATTCGACATAACCCATCTCCACCGCCTCATTGAATATCTCGTATCCACGTCCTGACCTTGTAAATACCGTGGTCCACCCGTCAGGAGTACCTACACCACCAAAACTGATCGCTGCACGCTCGGCGGTGAGGTCTGTGCAGTATTTACATGAAGAACTCCTGTATGGATCCAGTTCACCAAGATCATAAACAAAGTTTTCACCCTCCTTCTCCAGTTCGATCTTCCCACGCCATATCTTCATACTTTCAATATCTTCCAGTTCCAGGTGCCTGGAAGTCACAAACTCTTCAATACCCTCGTGTGAGAACGTATCCATGCAGAACAGTCCCAGGGGAAGGATATTGGCACGCATGAACATATGCAGCAAACCGTAAGGGCTTTTGTATATCTTATAGACCGCATCAATATTGCATGGGGGCCCTACAAATGCGATACTGCGCATACCCTGCTGTACAGCGTTCATCAGAGCCTGTATAGTCATGCTGTGGGTGTAGATACTGCCTGCAGACTCCATTATTTCGTCGTATGTGGTGGCAATGATAGGTACGGGTCTCCAGGGGTCATCTTCGGATTTTATTGAGACTATTGCACAATCGAGCAGTCCCTCCTCCAGTGCATAGGCCAGTAGTGACGTGACTACTCCTCCGTCCTGTCCATTGACCCCTTTCAGGGCTGACCGGGCCGCATAAGGATGCCTGATATTGCCAACGAGTCCCTCTTCTGTGGTAATGGTACGGGGACACTGGTTATAGCAGATACCGCATGCCGTACAGGGACCGATCAGCTTGGGTTTCTCGCCTTCCATGATAATCGAGGGGCAGCTTGCTGCACAGGCACCGCAGGCAGCACAGATTCCGGGTTTAATAATATCCTTGCGCAGCCGACCGAAGGATATCTTTTCTTTGTCCTCCAGACTGCGTTTGACCCTGACAATGTTCTTTGCCATGTCATCGAATTTTTTCTTGCATTCCGGATCATGGAAAAAGTAGGTTTTTCCATCGTGATCAGAGGTATATGGAGTATCCGGAGGTACTTCGCGTTTACATATTGGATCAATGGGCATATTTGTTTCTTCCTTAATTTCTTTAACGCATAGACGGGTCGAACAAAGACTATATATTGCTGTTCTATGGTTTCAATTTAACCATACATAGTAAGTCCACCCCAAAAAATGGTGGCTAAAATCATAACCGTTCTGATAAAGAATAAGAGTACAAAGAACCCGTGCTGTTCTGCCGTTACCATCTAAAAACGGATGGATATCAACGAACCTGTGCTGGACCACACTTGATATCAGGATAGCTGAAATATCTTTTGCTCCTCGGAAAGTGTAAGCTCTGTCCCTGCCTTACATTTAGTAAAGATGATGCTAATGATGAAAAACTTGCTCCAGGTGAGATTATACGATTGATGACGTGCCGTCAATACTAATACTGGTATTTGCCAGTGCTTATCGAGTATAGTTTCATTCAATCTGCTGCTTGTAATAGGACTGGTCGTTGTTAATGGTAGATGTATTCGATTATCTTGTATATTATAATTTTATAATATCTTATAAGTACTTATTAAATAGCATCGAAAGCTATATAAATAAACAAACTGCTTATTTGTAATATGGAAAAAAATAAACTTCGTCAAGTAATCATTGACCAGCAAAGTCTGTTCAACAAAAAGGAAGACCTGATTGACAGGGATATTGATTTGGAATACTACCTCAAAGGCAATGAGATCATTGTCATTTCAGGAATAAGACGGTGTGGAAAAAGTTCCCTTTTAAAATTAATATCAGATAAAGTTGAAGGTACCAAAGTTTTCATTAATTTTGATGATATCAGGTT
>MZXQ01000303.1 GCA_002926195.1 Candidatus Methanomarinus sp. HR1
TGCATCAGGAATAGAGGCTACTATTGAACATTACAAGGGGATTAAATGAAATGGTTGTTTATTCGGAATATGAAACTGAGTTCTTCAAGAGATCTGGATATTATTATAGGGTTTGGGTCAGAGTAGGACATATTTCTCCACTATGGCCTTTGTAATATTCCGTGCACTATACCCCAATCCGGCAAGGTCGAGAAGTGTCTGGGCTGGATTTTCAGAAGATCATAACATTCATCTTTTATCATTTTATGATCTGATACTTTCAATAAATACTTAAGATAATAAAATACTATGAGTTAAATTATGAAATTAAAAAGAGAAGATACGGACTTGTTCTACAGACTGAATTGGTCGCTTTTGTTCTATGTAAACCAAAAATACTCAGTCATAAAAGATTTGAAAGAACCATTTTTAAAGGATGAAAACCCGAGGAAAATTGTTGAACTTAATGAAATATTATACAGTAACACGGAGCATATCGATTCATTTGTTTTGGAAAATCCTTTCAATTTTGACAATGAAGAGCTTGATATAATCAAGGGCTGGAAAAAGCATCTAAAAGGTAAGTTCCTGATTGTGGCACATTTAAAGAAATATTCTGTTTTCATGACACCCGATAAAGAGAGTATAGTATACGGTGTTCTCGGTTTATATGATGAAATTGAGGATATAGTGCCTTCATTTATTCCATCGTATGTTAACACTATTCTTCTACCTTTCAAAGGCCAAATTATATATAATGGATTTATAATGTCGTATAATATTAATATAGTAGGTAATATGAAACGCGGCATTCAGGATGAATACCAGCAGGCAAAAAGAAAATTTGGAATAATCACATCCCTGGACACACCAATCCGGGAAAAAGAAGACTCGGATGAGGAACTGATAAAGTTCTACACCAAAAGCATATCAAACAGGGAAACATACTGGGAAGAAATAGATGAACTATTAGCAAAGAAACCCTCACTCGAAAATGTTTATCATAGAGAAATAGGTAAGTCAAACGCAAGAAAAATTTCAAAACGTTTTTCTGAGATAGGGGTTGCACCGGCATGGTTTGCTGTCTATGAAGATGTTGTCATAGCATCCGGAAAAAGCGAGAAAGTGGTAAGAGCACAGATAGCAGATATGCTTCCGGAGAAAAAAATTGAAGGGGCGTATGTGTTTCGGTATGGAAAATCC
>MZXQ01000108.1:0-215 GCA_002926195.1 Candidatus Methanomarinus sp. HR1
AGATTCGTAGATTCGTAGATTCATAGAATCTCCGTGAATTAGAAAAAATTTGTATCCACTTCAAAAAGCAGGGTATTTTGACATTTGTGATCGGTTAAGGAATTTTAATCCGTGTTAATCGGTATCAAAGTTGTGCTGCATCATGCTGTATTTATTCCGGAATTGTAAATTACTCTTAGATATATCCTTTTTCAACGATGTCATCAAGTAATATA
>MZXQ01000108.1:358-2013 GCA_002926195.1 Candidatus Methanomarinus sp. HR1
CGGCAGAAGAGAGTATCGAATCATTGAGTGAATCGGTTGAAGGACTTAGTACAGCCCTGACCTTTGTATGGTTGCTGTTATGCGGAGGACTGGTCTTTCTAATGCATGCCGGGTTCTCACTTGTAGAAGCCGGGTTCACCAGAGCTAAGAACACTGCAAACATTCTCATGAAGAATCTGATGACAATATGCGTTGGTGTTTTGATCTACTGGCTGGTAGGCTGGGGGATCATGTATGGCGATGATATAGCAGGTATTCTTGGATTTAGCCAGTTCTGCTTAAGCGGTGCCGATAATTCGGTATGGAACGGATGGTTCTTCCAGATGGTATTTGCAGCGACCGGTGCAACTATTGTATCGGGAGCAATGGCAGAGCGTACCAAATTCATATCATATCTGGTATTCACCGTACTGCTTGTGGCGATCATCTATCCGGTCTACGGACACTGGGTATGGTCAGGAGCAGACCTCGCATTACTAACTGGAGAAGGAAGTGCGATTGTAAAAATGTGCGGTGCAAGTTTCCATGACTTTGCAGGTTCCGGGGTCGTGCACTCGATCGGCGGCTATGCAGCCCTTGCCGGTGTGATCATACTGGGTCCCAGGATAGGTAAGTTCAAGGACGGAAAGCCTCAGGCCATACCTGGTCATAATATCACCTTCGGATTTCTTGGAGTCCTGTTACTATGGTTGGGCTGGCTTGGTTTCAATGGCGGTTCCACACTTGATGGCAGTGATGCCTACATGAACCTTGCTGTTGTAAATACCTTCCTGGCAGCCGCCGCAGGTGCAGTAGCTGCGATGATCCTGACATGGCTAAAAACAGGCAAACCGGATCCCTCGCTTACCGCAAACGGTGTACTTGCCGGACTTGTTGCGATCACCGCTCCCTGCGGTTCTGTTGAGAACTGGGCAGCGATTGTAATCGGGCTTATTGCCGGTGGAATCGTCTATGCCGGTGTGATGTTCAATGAAACGGTCCTCAAAGTCGATGATCCTGTTGGTGCTATCGCAGTACACGGCTACTGCGGTACATGGGGGCTGTTGTCGGTAGGGATCTTTGCTGTTGGTATGGGCGAAGGAATCCTCGGCGGTGCTGTATATACAGCAGGTGCACCCGGCTTGCTATACGGCGGTGTGAACCAGTTCATAATCCAGGTAGTCGGTGCACTTGCAAGTATTGTCTGGGCATTCGTAGCAGGGTTTATTGTATTCAAGATCATTGATGTGGTCATAGGACTTCGTGCTTCACAAAAAGAAGAGGTCGAAGGTCTGGACATTACAGAACATGGTATACGGGCATATCCGGAGTACATAACCGAATGAGGTGGACAAGATGAGCGAAATGAGAAAGGTAGAGGCAATAATACGTCCAATGAAACTTGAAGAAGTAAAATTAGCATTATCTGAGGCTGGATTTGTGAGTATGACCGTTACCGAAGTTAGAGGACGAGGACTGCAGAAGGGACTTGTCCAGCAATGGCGCGGACGGGAATATTGCGTAGATCTTCTTCCAAAGACTAAGATCGAAGTAGTAGTTCCGGAAAAAGATGTGGACCAGGTAGTGGATTTGATCAGAAATACAGCAGCAACTGATAATATAGGAGATGGAAAGATCTTCGTACTTCCAGTTCTTCGTACAATACGGATTCGAAC
>MZXQ01000108.1:2050-5701 GCA_002926195.1 Candidatus Methanomarinus sp. HR1
CAATATGTGATAAATCATGAGACAAATAGCAATGTATGGAAAGGGTGGTATCGGCAAGTCCACTACCACCCAGAATCTGACTGCAACACTTGCCGATATGGGCAATAAGATAATGCAGATCGGATGTGACCCAAAGGCAGACTCAACACGTATGCTGATGGGGGGTAGAAGACAACCAACAGTACTTGACACTTTAAGAGAGGTCGGTGCTGAGAATGTAACACTCGAAGAGATCCTGCACACAGGATTCGGAGGTATCCGCTGCGTTGAAGCAGGTGGACCTGAACCTGGTGTAGGATGCGCGGGTAGAGGTGTAATTACAGCCATCAAACTGCTTGAAGCACTTGGTGCATATGATGAAGACCCCGATTTCGTCTTCTATGATGTACTTGGTGATGTAGTATGTGGCGGTTTTGCCATGCCTATGCGCGAAGGATATGCCAAAGAGATCTATATCGTTGCATCCGGAGAGATGATGGCACTCTATGCTGCCAATAATATCTGTAAAGGTATAGTTAAATTTGCAGAAGACGGTGAGATCAGACTTGGCGGTATCATCTGCAACAGCCGTAAGGTAGAGAATGAACTTGCACTTATGGAAGCATTCTCTCAGCGCATCGGGAGTCACCTGGTGCATTTTGTGCCAAGAGATAATATCGTCCAGCAGGCAGAGATCAAGAAAATGACTGTAATAGAGTATGATCCAACCTGCGATCAGGCTGAAGAATACCGCAAACTTGCCAGGAACATTGAGGAAAATGACAAGTTTGTAATCCCCAAACCGATCACCATGGACGAACTTGAAGGCATGATGACCGAATTTGGGGTTGTTGATGCTTAAAGGTGATATCATGCAATTGATAAGAGCTATTATCAGACCTGAAAAGGCAGAAGAAGTGATAGACAGCCTGGATGAGAAAGGATTCTCAGCATTCACCAGGATCGATGTGTTTGGCAGAGGTAAACAAAAAGGTATACAGATCGGACCTACTGTTTATGATGAACTGGCAAAAGTGATGCTGTTGATGGCAGTTAATGACGAAGATAACGAAGAGGTCATCGAGATCATCGAAGAAGCTGCCCGAACAGGCAGTTTCGGAGATGGTAAGATCTTTATCAGCTCGATTGATGAGGCTTATACCATCCGGACCGGTGAGAAGGGACTATGAGAGAAATAATGGCCATAATCAGAATGAATAAGATACAGCAGACCAAGGATGCTTTGGCAGAGGCAGGATGTCCCTGCCTTACTGCTATCAAGGTCTTCGGCCGTGGTAAGCAGAAAGGGTTATACCTCAATCCGCTTGGCAATGTCGAACCTGATAATAAAAAAGCAGAGATCAGGTTTATTCCGAAGAGGCTGCTCACCCTTGTAGTAGAGGACGAATCAGTCCCGTCAGTAATTGATACGATCATGCGTATCAACAGGACAGGGATGATCGGAGACGGAAGGATATTCGTATGTCCTATAAACGATGCAGTCCGCGTCCGTACAGGAGAGAAGGGAAATGATGCATTATAGGAGGTTATCATGCCACTGACATTACTTGAATGCGATATACCGATACCAGAGAGAGAGAAGCACACCTATATCAAAGAACCTGGCGAGACCATTGTACCCATGTGCAATGTCCAGACAACGCCGGGTGACCTGACAGAGCGCGGCTGCACTTATGCAGGATGTATGGGTGTGGTCGGAGGTCCGGTAAAGGATGTTATACATTTAGTCCACGGTCCTATAGGCTGTGCCTTTTATACCTGGGGCGGAGGACGTCGGCAGAATCTCTCGGATAACACAGAATTTCACAGGAAGTACTGCTTCTCTACAAATATGGGAGAATCCAACATCATCTTTGGTGGAGAGAAGAAATTACATGATTCAATAGTGCAAGCTTATGAGCGGTTTCCTGAGGTAAATGGTGTATTCGTATATGCCTCATGCGTGATCGGGCTTATTGGGGATGATATGAAGAGTGTATGCAAACAGGCATCCAATGAGATCGGAGTTCCTGTGATCCCGTTTAGCTGTGAGGGCTTTAGAGGTGTCAGTCAGTCGCTTGGACACCACATTGCAAACGATGTTATATTTGAACGCATTGTGGGAACAAAAGAACCTGACCGACTCACGCCTCATGATATCAACATTATCGGAGACTATAATATCCAGGGTGATCTGTGGATCATCAGTCCGTTATTTGAAGCTATGGGCTTAAGAATCCTCTGTACTTTTACAGGGAATGCTTCGATCAATGATCTTGCCATGGCGCATAGGGCAAAGTTGAATGTCATGCACTGCCAGCGGTCTACTCCGTACATCTGCGAGTTAATGGAAGAGAAATATGATCTTCCGTATATGCCGGTATCCTTATTCGGAATTGAGCAGACATCGAAGGCACTTCGAGATGTTGCTGCCTTTTTCGGGCTTGAGGATCAAGCAGAGACTGTCATAGAGAGCGAAGTTTCAAAGATACTTCCCGAGATAGAATATTATAAGGAAAATCTTAAAGGAAAGCGTGTTTTCATCTATCAGGGTGCACCACGTGCATGGCACTGGATCAAACTGATGGAAGAACTAGGCATGGAAGTGATCGGAGCAGCTACGACATTCGGACATACAGATGATTATGAGAAGATCGTTGAAAGGATAGGAAACGGTGGACTTGTCATCGATAATCCGAATTCTGTCGAACTTAAGGAGATCCTTACAAAATATAAGCCAGACCTCTTTATCTCAGGATTGAAGGAGAAGTTCCTTGCTTATAAGCACGGAGTACCGTTCGTTAACGGCCATTCTTACGAAAGGGGACCTTATGCAGTATACAGTGGATTTGTGAAATTTGCAAAGGATATACACACAACCATCAATAATCCCGCATGGGGACTTATCGAGGGAAGAACATGAGCCAGACAAAGAGAGCGGTTACCATCAATCCTGGTATGATATGCCAGCCTATTGGTGCGATGCAGGCAGTACTTGGTGTACATGGCGCAATCTCACTTGTACACGGGTCACAGGGCTGTGCAGCCTATCCGATGCGGATGTTCAACCGGCACTTCCAGGAGCCTGTTGAGATCGCATTAAGTTCGCTTGGTGAGGACGCTGCAGTATTCGGTGGAGCAAATAACCTTGTAAAGGGTGTACAAAATCTTTCAGCAAGAAGACATCCGGAAATAATTGTTGTTCTCACTACCTGTCTCAGCGAGACGATCGGTGATGATATTGACGGCATTCTCAAGAAGATAGATGTACCGGTAACGCTGATACCAGTACATACACCAAGCTATGTAGGCACGCATGTAACAGGATATGATAATGCGATCAAGGCACTGGTAGTACATCTTGCCCAACAAACAGGACCGACAAATAAGATTAATATTGCAGTCGGACTGTTAAATCCGGGAGATATCAGGGAACTGCGCAGCATGCTTGAGAAGATGCGGGTTAAAGCGATCCTGCTTACTGATTTATCAGAAACTCTTGATGCACCGCTGATACTGCCAAGGCCTACGTTTCCCAATGGCGGCACGACACTTAATGAGATCACTGATACGGCAAATTCGCTTGGCTCGATCGCTATGTGTAAGCATGCCGGCGGAAGTGCCATGCAGTATCTTGCGAACAAGCATAAAGTGCCTGTGATCTTAGGTGCT
>MZXQ01000108.1:5829-8604 GCA_002926195.1 Candidatus Methanomarinus sp. HR1
AGCAAGGAATTTGTGAAGGATGTACAGGCTATTGCCAGCCAGACCGGCCATGAGATCGAGATCCTGTCAGGTTGCGATCTATACGGGCTTCATGAGACGGTTAAGGAAGTCGGTGTGGATCTAGTAATGGGAAATTCTCATGCTAAGTATATTGCAGATGATGAGAAAATAGCGTTTGCAAGGATCGGATTTCCTGTCTTTGACCGTGTAGGTTATCAAAGAAGATCGATAATAGGATATGAAGGAGGGATAAACCTCGTGGATATGATCACAAATTCGATTCTGGACCATGCGGATGCGGCTTGATAATATGTGCCGGATCAGACTGCTCATCCTGCTCATCCTGATCGTTTTTGTATCAGGCTGTATGCAGAAAGCCGATCCGGACAGTCTCGGTATGGCTGTGGAATTCAATAATCATGCTGCATGCGCCTATGTAGCAGAGGAAATGGGCTGGTATGAGGAGGAAGGGATAAATCTCACCGCTTATGAGAGTTACGCTACTGGTATGCAACTTACCAGTGCGATTGCAAGAGGTGATATCCGGATCGCTTATATCTGCCTTGCTCCAGCTATACTGGCGTATTCCAGTGGAGTTCCGGTAACGATCGTTGCCGGAACTCATAAGCATGGTTATGGTCTGGTCGCCGGATCCGAGATCACAGAAATATCGCAGCTAAGCGGTGTGACAGTAGGATGTCCGAGAGAAGGAAGTATGGTAGATATTCTACTGAAATGCCTGATCAGGCAATATAATCTTAAAGACGTCAGGATCAAGCGTATGGAGCCATTAAAACAGGTTATTGCTCTTGAAACTGGCAGCATTGATGCAGCATTTCTGCCCGAACACCATGCAACTGCTGCTGAGTCTAAAGGTTTTCAAATGTTGATCACAAGTCAGGAACTATGGCCCGAACTGCAGGGTAGTGTGCTGGTCGTTAAGAATGATCTCATAGAGAATAATCCTGATACTGTAAGGAAGTTAGTTCGTGTGACTCAAAATTCTACTATATGGATCAATGATAATCCGGATGATGCAGCCGGTATTCTTGCAAAAGAACTGGATACTGATCCTGCGATCATCAGACGATCAATGAGCAGGCTGAACTATACGACTACAATCGATGAGGAGTCAGTCCAGGATATGATCGATCATATGGTTGAATTCGGGCTTATAGAAGAAGGAATCAGGGCAGAGGATATACTTGATACTGAATTTCTTTTAAATTGAAAGGGAGTAAGAATGAGGATTAGGAAGATACCAGATGGATTGATCCCGATCATTATATTTATTATGATCTGGGAGATCACTGCCAGAATACAGATAGTTCCTGATTATATCTTTCCACCGTTTTCCGGTGTGATACGTGAGGGATGGAATCTGAGCGTTAATGGAGTGCTGCCTGAGAATCTGGCAAGCAGTTTCTCGCGTGTACTGGTTGGATTTCTTCTGGGTTCAATGGCAGGCATTATGATGGGAATAGTAATGGGATGTAAGGATATTATCAACAGATCTTTTCACCCGGTCTTTAGTCTGCTGTACCCGATCCCTATATTAGGATGGGCGCCGCTGATGATGATCTGGGTAGGGATTAACGAAATGCTGCCTGTTCTGTTGATATTTATGTGCTCATTCTTTCCTGTACTCTATAACACCATCACAGGTATCAAAAGTGTGGACAGCAATGTCATCAAAGCAGCCAAGACCCTGGGTGCATCCGATCGAAAGATCCTGACAACAATTATCCTGCCGCTTGCTGTTCCGAATATCTTTACGGGACTGCGGCTTGAGGCAGGTATGGCATGGCGGGTAGTGATCGCTGCTGAAATGGTTGCCATACCAACTGGTATAGGTGCGTTGTTAATACGATCAGAAAGTCTGCTAAGAGTTGATACGATTATTGTCTGTTTGCTGGTACTTTGCGTAATGAGTCTGATCTTTGAGCAGTCTTTTGGATATATCGAGAAAAGAATGACAGAACAATGGAGGTAGAGTATGCCTGATATTAAATTAAGCAACATTAGAAATTTCATCTTTAATGATCTGAATATGGAAATATTTGATAGAGAACTGCTGGCAGTGATCGGTCAAAACGGAGCAGGAAAGTCAACGCTGCTTAATACCATTGCCGGACTTGTAGATTACGACGGGTCTGTACATTTTGATGGTGTTTTAGTTAACCGGATGCCTGCAAACGAACGAAATGTCGGATATCTATTTCAAAATCCAGCTCTTTTTCCGCATCTTGATGTTGCATCCAATATCGGATACGGACTGACAGTAAGAGGAGAAAGAAGTAACAGTATTGTGAATAAAGTTGATGAACTGATGGATCTGATGAATATCTCACATTTAAGGGAGCGTTATCCAAAAAATCTGAGCGGAGGTGAGCAGCAGCGTACGGCTCTGGCACGCGCGCTGGCCATATCACCTNNNNAGATCAGGAAGATACACACTGAACTTGGGATTACAACTGTGCTTGTAACACATAACCTTGCTGAGGCACAAGAGATGGGAGACCGGATAGTGGCGGTGAATAATGGAGAAGTTGTTGAAGTAAATGATCTTCGGAATGGATATGGAATTGACTACAATAGTCCACATAATATGCAGCAATGTAGCAGTTGTACTATTGATTGCAACTGCGAGGTGTGATAATAAATGTATACAAAAATCAAAGAAGAATTTGAAAGGATAGTGGAAGAACATAATTTATCAAAAGAAACTGTACTGATCAGAGCAAAACCCCTGACTCCTGATGAAGCTATTGGAAA
>MZXQ01000108.1:8617-9135 GCA_002926195.1 Candidatus Methanomarinus sp. HR1
GATATGTACGGTAACTTTGACGGGACGCTTCAGGATGTGCTAAATATGGAACTGGACAATAATTTTAAAAGGGCGATCTTTATTGCAACTCTAAATGCAGTAATGCGCAGTCTCGGCATGATCGAAGGAAGTGTTCACTGTAAGGACAGCGGTCCTGAAGAATGCGGTAAGGAACTGTTTGAATTTCTGAAACAATACGACAGATCAAGAATAGCATTGATTGGATTTCAACCGGTACATGCACGGTATTGTTCCAAAGGACATGAACTAAAAATACTGGATCTGGATAAGGAGAATATAGGGAATGAGAAATTTGGCGTGATAGTACAGGATGGCAGCCAAAATTTAGAAGATGTGCTAAAATGGTGTGATCTTGCACTGGTCACAGGAACTACTGTGGTAAATGGAACAATTGGACCTATACTTGAAATGGCACCGCAGAAGGTTGTTTATTATGGCATCAGTATAGCCGGAGTTGCGAAATTATTTGACCTTAACAGGTTCTGTCCGAAATCAAC
>MZXQ01000108.1:9213-14219 GCA_002926195.1 Candidatus Methanomarinus sp. HR1
TTTCGGTATTCCTATCCATCTTGGTGTCCTTTTCATATATTCTTCGTAATCCTTTCCATACCTTTTAAGACAATATTGTTCTTCAGCAGGCGCAAATATCAGGTGGAAAATTCCCATTATTACTGTAAGCATTAGAAACACCCATGAAACACTAGCTATGGCGATGCTTAAAAATATCAAAGTTTGTGCTACATAATAGGGATGCCTGGAGTAACGGTAGGGTCCTTTGGTGAAAGGTTTATCAGTTGGAGTAGTCCGAACAAAAAAAGTAGCTGATATGGAAATAACAAATGCTATTAGGAAGATTACTAAACCTATGAAAAACCATACTTTTCCTAATTGCAGTGGCAGAAAAATGGAATAGATAATTCCAGCAACCAATATAGCCGTAGAAATGACATTAAGTAATTTTTCATGCTTAATAGGAACAGAAACATTCAGTCTTTTTGATGATGCTTTACCTTTGTCTACTAAAATCGATATAATCGGAGGGAGAAGAAAACAGATCATGAAAATCCAGGCATTCCATAAACCTATCTCAAAAGCTGGCGTAATTGACATTTTTTCCTCCTTCTTTCACTTTCATATTTTGCCCCGAAGTGAGCATTTCGTCTAACCTGCATTAAGTCTTTCGACCCACCCCAAGAACGCGCCAACTTGCGGCGATACACGCACAGAAAAAGACTTTGCAAACCACATCAAAGGGACAATCTATTGTCAATCAGGAAGCTACCGGATGGCATATCGTGATAGATGGGCTCAAAACTCGTCTACTGGAGTTCATCGACTACCTTAATCGCACGATGGCTAAGCCCTTCAAATGGACTTACAGAGGCAAAGTTTTGGCTGCTTGATGGGGGGTAAATTTGAGCCAGGGTGTACTAGATTCCAAATACATTAATAATATTAGAACTTATAACTAATATTTATGGAAAAAACCGGATATCAAAATACAAGTTCTATTTCAAAAGCAGAATATCATTTAATCAACAAAATATCCGAATCCGGGATTATTGTATTCGGTCCGGGTGAAATCAAAAAACTACTTGCATGCAATAATCAAACTGCATACCAGCTGGTCTACACCCTTAACAAAAAGGGTATTATCACTAAAATAATTGATGGAAAATATTTCCTGTCACTGCTCTCATTACAACCCGACCAGCTCTCTATTGCATCTCATATTGTTTATCCGTCTTATCTTTCATTCTGGACAGCATTAAATTTTTATCAATTCACTGAACAACTCCCGCGGACCATATTTATTACTACGACCAGGACAAAAACACCTGCTATGATAGATCAAACTTCTCTGAAGTTCATAAAATTAAGTACTTACAGGTTCTTCGGATATACCAAAAAAAGTGATATTATAATAGCAGATAAAGAAAAAGCTATAATTGACAGTCTATTACTTCCGCGTTATGCCGGAGGTATTGATGAAGTGTATAAATGTATATGTAACGCATGGAATGAGATCGATTCTTCAATTCTTATAGAATATGCACTGCGAATGGGAAACTCATCATTAAATAAACGATTAGGATATCTGATCGAACTGGGAATTGGAATGGGACTATTGGCAATGCGTCCTGAGCTTATGGAAAAACTACGTGGGAATATAGGAAAAGGATATTCAAAACTTGAACCACAGGCACCTAAGAAAGGTAAATGTGAAAAAAAGTGGGGTCTTATTCTGAATATTGATGAAAAAAAATTAGCATTATAATTGCAAAACAATTTGTTATTAGTTTGGCTAACGAATGTAATTCTAAACGATAGATATATATATTGATATACTATGGTAGGTGATGATCTAAATGGATATGACTTTTATTATAGAAATAGGCCAATTATTTAAATCAACTGCACAATCCGGGATATATATCATATCCTCTAATCTGCTATACCCGGTTATAATAATATTAATAGGGCTGATCGTATGGAGTGTAATTGAACTGGGCGGTTTTTTATCTGAATGGCATTCCAGACACCGTGACCTATGGTTGATCGAGAACGGAGCTTTAAATGCCGGAGAACAGGTAAGGTCAAATGATTATATTGGTGCAATGGATACTCTCAGGAAATTTTCCTCAAACAGATTTCTATACGATTTTATTAACAGTTTATCCAGGATCGAGTATGATTTCAATAATACCAGGCTTATGCAGATCCGAATTGAAAAGCTGCTGCAGGAATATGATACCAAAATCCGAAAAAAACTCGAAAAATCAAGGTTTGTAGCCAAAGCAGCTCCTATGTTCGGTCTAATGGGTACGCTTATACCTATGGGCCCCGCCCTGCTCGGATTGGCTCAGGGTGATATACAAACATTATCAGATAACCTGATCATAGCATTTGGGACCACAGTTATTGGCCTGATGAGTGGTATAATGGGATATTTGATCTCTACTGTCAGGAGCAGATGGTATACAATAGATATGAGCGATATGGAATATATATCTGAGATATTATTTAGTGATTCATTAGAATATAGCGGGGATATTGAACCTGTTGTTCATAAACACATTGAACCTGATATTAAAAGACACATTGATATGACCACTGAAAAAAAAGGATTAGATGTTGTTAAAGTGATATCAGGGTACGTTTATTTTGATCTTCTTTTTACTACAACAGGTATAATTATTGCCAGGACCGCAGGAAGTATCCTTGGCAATCCATTGGTATTTATTATTATATGCGGATTATTGAATGTTGTAGTAATTGCTGCAAATATTGTAGGCTATACTGTAGTGCCTCTTTACCTGTATCTGGTATTCATTAATATTTTAATGGTTATGATATTCATGGTTATATGGTATATGACAAAAGAGCGAGCCGCTAAGAAATCCCATGCACTTAGTATGCTTTCTCCTGATGATATTATGAAGAGCGATCCCCATAATACTAAAGTTAACTATGTCGATATTCAGGAAATAAATATCACACGTTCAGTAATAAAGATCCTGACAAATAACGGATGGATAAAAGTTGGCCGCATGTCATCATATGATTATATGGGTATTATTCAGGCCTCTCCAATTTCAGTGACTATAGGTGATGAAAAATGAAATTCATGAAGAATAAAAGAAGAACATACGATACTCTCACAGATGATGACCCGATGAGCGGTGTTGCAAACCTCTTTGATGTAGCTATGATCTTTGCCATTGGTCTGCTTGTGGTTGCTCTGGCACACTTCGGACTAACAGAACTGCTTATTGACAGCGATGTCACTATTGTAAAAAATCCCGGGCAGGAGAATATGGAAGTAATTATCAAACAAGATGATTCAATCGAAAAACTTGAGATGACAAAGGAAACTGTTACTACAAGCGGAAAGAAGTTCGGGACTATATATGAGACTGGTAGTGGAGGATGGGTACTTGTTAAGGAGTAGTCTCAGGATTATACTATTATTTATCCTGTGTCTATTATCACTCATAATAATATCAACTCCTGTTGCACTGGCACAGGAGATACAATGGGAGAGCGTTGGTAAAGTGGTTTTACATGAAGGTGATAATTACAGTATTGAAGGATATACTATTGAAGTTATTGATTTCGACAAAGAAGAATGTGAGACCTTACTTTTTTTAAAAAAAGGTAGTATGTTACTAAGCAGGATTGTTTTAAATGCTACATTTGATGAATTCATCTATGATGATGATATTAAAATAAAGATTTATAATACTACTGATGACCCTTTATCAGAAAACCCGACTAAATGGCAGGACCCACGCGTTCATATAGAGTTCAATATAAAAGAAAAGCCGCGTGTTTACCTGACTGTTAAAACCGATTGGAGTACATACAAGCCAACGCAATCCGATATCAGGGTAATGTGTGAGGTCATAAACAATGGCACAACTATTCAGGATATGGATGTACAAATAGACCCTGACGGATTGCAAGAGATCAATAATAAATTTAATAGACAGTTGAATATTGCTGACAATACATCAGAATCTCTGTCTACAAAATTAACAGTACCTTTGTTATTAACAGAGCAAACCTTTAATATTAAGGTAACTGCAAGCTGGGAAGACTCTAATGAAGTTATGCGCAATGTTTCGGATTCCGCTATTATTACGGTTTTACCGATATGCTGTCTTTCAATAATTAAATCAACAAAAAATGGTAACATGGATAGTTATATACCTGTTAATATCGATGTTGTGAATATAGGGATTGTCAATTTATCAATTCAACTGAATGATAATGTTCCACAGGATTTTACAGTGTTGTATGATCAGGACCTGGTCTGGCATGCTGATCTGAAACCAAAGCAAAAGATGCGTTTCACTTATTCTCTTAAGCCTGAAAAACCTGGTGTGTTCTCTCTTGATCCGGCTACTGCACAGTGGACTATGAAGGGGGAGAATTTCAGTATCCTGTCAAACTCACCGCAGGTGATAGTAGATGGTGCCTTTATTATTGTAAATAAGACCACTCATCCCGGTGAAGTTGATGTAGGGGATAATGTTACTGTCACTTTAACTGCAAAAAATTCAGGTAATATGCCCACCACAGTTCATATTACTGATAATATCCCGGAGGGTGCCCATCTTATCAAAGGTAATACTACACTTAGAGCTACACTAGAAGAAAACCAGACAACTTTGACAACTTATGTAATTAAAATGGGATCACCGGGGATGATTGTTTTCCCGTTCCCTGTGGTTGAAACTGTTAGTGAGGAATGTTCCAGGGTACAAATATCCCAAACAGCGGTTGTTAATGTTTCATCACCTGCTCCCGTATCAACAGGACAAGAACCGGATGAGATATCCCCATCGTCAACAGATCATGAAACAGCGTTTCCGGTATTTGAGGTTCTTTTTACTTTTTTTATCCTGTTTTTGTTTGTGTTAATGTATAAAAAGATATAATCCCAATTTGTATCCACTTCGAATCAGATGGTAAAAATGATAGCCACCACCTCAGAACTTAAGCCCCACACCCTGTCTGATAAGCCCCGAAATACTGATGATCTTGGAAGC
>MZXQ01000302.1:0-175 GCA_002926195.1 Candidatus Methanomarinus sp. HR1
GTCTGGGATTGAATGAGAGACAGTTGGCAGCGTTGATGTATGTTAAAGAAAGAGGAAGCATAAATATGTCAGCTTTTAAGGCTCTGATTCCACAAGTTGCTGAGAAAACGCTGTATCGTGATTTGAGGGATTTGGTGAATAAGAAGGTTTTGAAGCAAGTGGGTGAAAAGAAGGG
>MZXQ01000302.1:273-585 GCA_002926195.1 Candidatus Methanomarinus sp. HR1
TAAACAGGGCAGAACCGGGTTTGCCTTCTTCAAGTCAAAGAAGCCCTGGTACTGGAAAATCTCTTCTGTTCAACATCCACCTTTTCTAAAAAAATTGGTAATGGACAAAACTTAAAACATAAGAACCATATATATTATTTCATTATGTCAAATATTTATTTTCATTTCGTAAAGATTATGAGTGAGATGTAGCAATCCTCTTCACATTGATAGTAAAAAAATTGTGGAACTGCAATTATGAATAAAACTCTCCTCATCTTCTTATTGGCAGCACTTGCGGTAAGTGGATGTATTGAAGAAAAAGAAATCGCT
>MZXQ01000302.1:626-1452 GCA_002926195.1 Candidatus Methanomarinus sp. HR1
AAAAGGGACATTTGATCTGGTTGAAAAAAATTATGTCATGTACGATCTCTCAATAAAAAATAATGGCACAAACACCCTCAATTTTAGCATAAATAAACTACAGTTACATGCCCGGGATCAAGTCTTCACTCCTGGAGATCCAGGCACAAAACTCCAATATATAGGAAAGTGGTTATATGTTTTATCAGACATCGAAAATGAAAACAGATTGAATAATACCATGTTACATCCAGACCAAACCATAAAGGGAATTGTCATCTTCAAGGTGGATAATTACACCACGTTATTTGACAGGTCATTTTCATTAAGGTACAATACAACACCCATACCCTCATCATCTGTTGAAAAGAGCCTTGAAGCCCTTAGAGTAGCAGAACAATTTGATTACTCCATCGCATTTAAAACGCCACCCTATGACATTAATAGAGGTGGATTTTATTCATACTATTTTCCTGAACCTATGTATCCCTATGTCTGGGCCAACTGGGTGAACAGAACAGTGTTTGAATCATACAAAACAATTGATGAAATGTCATTGTCTAAAGAAAAGCCAGGGAATATACCCTATACCGAAATTGCCTATGCCGTTAAAGTCATACCTGAACAGGATCTGACAGTTTTTCATACAAATCATTCCACTTTGTATGAAGAAAGGAACAGTGGGCCGTATAGCATAAGAAGTAAAGGAAAATACAAGGGAACTCAACTGTATGTGATTGATGATACCGGAGAAGAAGTTTTCAATAAATCGATCGATCCTCAGGAAGATTATATCGGTTTGGCGATGTTAGACGATCGAACATACAGGCCTTTTTCAGAAAACATG